>NZ_JBHVJT010000046.1:0-12269 GCF_042798815.1 Kitasatospora sp. NPDC057738
TCTTCCTTTTGTGGGGAGATATGGAAGAAGTGTGGCTCCGCTGGTGCGTTCGGCACGCTACCTCCCCCTCGGGCAACGGGCCGCCCCCAGGCGGGTTGCCGGCCGCTCCCAGGACGCACGGCCTCCCCGCCGAACCGGCGCCGCTCAGACCACCGCCCCGTTGTGGTCGCGCGCCCGCGCCGCGCCCGCCGCGTGAGGAGCCCGTGCCGCCCTGGCCTCCCGCGGCCGGTCCGGGAACCGGTCCTGGAGCAGCACGACCACCGGCATCGCGGTGAACACCGTCGACGCCGTGCCCATCAGGACCCCGGCCAGCAGCGCCACCGAGAAGTCGGCGAGCGAGTCGCCGCCGAGGGCCGCCAGGGCCACCAGGACGAACAGCGCCCCCATGCCGGTGTTCACCGTCCGGGGGAGGGTCTGCGCCACGGCGCGGTCCGCGAGAGCCGCCCAGCTCGCCTTCGTCCCGGTCCGGCGCAGCTCGCGCAGCCGGTCCAGGACCACCACCGTGTCGTTGACCGAGTACCCGACGATGGTGAGCAGCGCGGCGAGGAAGACGCTGTCCACCGGCTTGCCCAGCCAGGCGAAGAGGCCGAGGACGAGCAGCAGGTCCTGCGCCATCGCGATCACCGCGGCGGTCGCGAAGGTCCACCGGAAGCGGATCGTGAGGTAGAGCAGCTGGGCGGCGACCGCGAGCCCGAGCGCGGCCAGCGCGTAGCCGCGCAGCTCGCTGCCGAGGCTCGGCCCGATCAGTTCGTCGCGCTCCACGGACAGTTCGCCGGTGACGCCGGTGAGCGCCTCCCGGATGCGCTGCTGCTGGTCGTCGCCGGTCTCCTTGGTGCGGACGGACACGCCGGTGTCGCCGGTGGTCTGCACCACGGCCTGCGGGAACCCGGCGCCGACCACCGCCGCGCGGGCGGCGTCCGCGTCGACCCGCTGCGCGGCGGTGTATTGCGCCACCCGGCCGCCGGTGAACTCGACGCCGAAGTCCAGGCCGCGCCCGCCGATCCCGGCCAGGGCGAGCAGCAGCAGGCCGGCGCAGGCGCCCAGCCAGCGCCGCCGGTGGCGCATCAGCCGGGGCGGCCGCCGGGTCAGCCGGGTCCGGAGCCGGCCGACGGTGGCCATGCCGGTCAGGGTGGGCCGCCGGACGACGGCGGGCCGGCGCACCGCCCACTCGGCGAGCAGCCGGGTGATCAGCATGGCCGAGAACATCGAGGCCAGCACGCCGATCGAGAGCGTCACCCCGAAGCCCTTGACCGGGCCGGTGGCGAACACGAAGAGCAGACCGGCGGCGAGCAGCGTCGTCACGTTGGAGTCGGCCACCGCGCTCCATGCCTTCGCGAACCCGACGCGGAGCGGGCGCCGCAGGTCGCGCTCCTTGCCGGGGCCGGCCGCCCGAGGAGCGGTGTACTCCTCCCTGGCCCGTTCGAAGACCAGCACGTTGGCGTCCACCGCCATGCCGATGGCGAGGACGAAGCCGGCCAGCCCGGGCAGGGTGAGCGTCGTGCCGAGCGCGACCACGGCGGCGTACGAGATCAGTCCGTAGAGGGCGAGCGCGACGGTGGCCAGCACGCCGAGCAGGCGGTACACCGCGATGATGAAGGCCCCGGTGCAGAGCAGGCCGATGGCCGCGGCCAGGGCGCTGGCCCGGATCGCCTCGGCGCCGAGGGTGGGGCCGACGGTGCTCTGCTCGATCACCGTCACCGGGACGGGCAGGGCGCCGCCCTTGACCAGGGCGGCGAGGTCGCGGGCCTCGTCGGCCGAGAAGCCGCCGGTGATCTGCGTCGAACCGCCGGTGATCCCCTGCCCGCAGAGCACGCTGTCCTGGACACCGGGGGCGGACAGGACACGGTCGTCGAGCACGATGGCGACCCGGCGGGCGGGGTCGGCCGGCGCGGCGCACGCCGCCTCCCCGGTGAGCCGGGCCCAGGCGTCGCCGGCCGAGCCGCGGAAGGAGAGGTCGACGCTCCAGCCGAGGCCCGTCCGGGTGTCGAGGACGGCCGAGGCGTCCTTGACGCCGTCGCCGGTCAGCGCCGGCGGGCCCAGCCGCAGGTGGCCGCCGGGGAGGCCGGGGTCGGCGAGGACCCGGGACCCGTCCGCCGCGGGGGGCCCGGCCGGGCCGTCGGCGGTCGCGACGACGGGGTGGAAGGTGAGCTGGGCGGTGCGGCCGATGACCCCGGCGGCCTCGCGGGGGTCCTGGACGCCGGGGAGTTCGACGACGATGCGCCGCTCCCCGGCGCGGGCGAGCGAGGGTTCGACGACGCCGAGGCCGTCGACCCGGCGGCGCAGCACCTCCAGCGTCCGGTCGGTGGCGTCCGCGTCGGCGCGGACGGTGGGCGAGTCCTGGGTCTCCAGGACGATCCGGGTGCCGCCGCGCAGGTCGAGGCCGAGGCGGGGCGGGGTGGTCAGGGCGACGTAGAGCGAGACACCGACGACGGCGAGCGCGACGAGCGCGCGCCAGAACGCGGTACGGCGAGAAGGCATGGGTACTCCACGGGCGGTCCGCGGGAGCCGGGCGTCCTCGGGGGACGCCGCACCCGGGACGGGCGGACGCGAGGGGACGGCGCGCCGCCGGGAACGCTCCGGGCACGGTGGCCGGAGCCCTCCCGTCCGGGCCGCGGGCAGGCCGCGGCACCCGGGTCGGCGGGCGCGATGGGACGTCAGCTGGACCGGGTGGAGGGGGGACCGCGGGTGTGGCGGGGGTCGTAGCGGTCGAACGGCGGCGCCCGCTCCTGACGCGGACCCGCGGCGTACACCCCGGGCCGGAACCGGGGGGCGTCCGTCCCTGCGGCCGGAAGCACGGCCGGCGGGAGCGCGGGCAGCCGGACACCGGGCTCGGCGGCGGCCGACTGCCGCTGGACGACATCGGAACCGGGGCGGTCCGCGGAGCGCCGGACCTCCGCGCCCGCCGGACCGAGCCGGACAGCGGCCGGGGCGGCCGGGGCAGTGACGGCGGGCGGAGCGCCGGGGGCCGGCTGCGCCGCGCCCGTTGCCGTGCCGAGGAGAACCTGGCAGACGGCCCAGGCCGCGAGGAACGCCCAGGACAGCGCGGCCGCCGCGGTCCGACGCACGCGTCGCTCCACTCCGGCCCCCTCCCCGCTCGTGCCGTCACCCGGTCCCGTCCGCAAGAAGCTCTCACTGTAGGCGACGGCGCAGCCGCATGGGGACGTTCGGGCGGCGGACCGGACCGGACCGGACCAGACCAGACCAGACTGGACTGGACCGGACCGATCGGGGCCGGGGCCGGGGTCACGGTCCGGCGGGGGTCCGCGCGGTGCTCTCCATCAGTGGGCGTCCGCTGCTGTGCTGCCCGCGCACCGAACCGGGGCAGGCGGTCAATTTCCGGCATCGGTGGCGATCCGTCAGTTCTCCGGGCCGCCCCCGCGCGGGCTGGTCTGATGGGAGGCACACCTGGCGAGAGGTCAAGGCCTGAGGGTCACCCCCCCGCACGGACGGGGCCGATCTCATCCGCTCTGCCGCGTTGTCGATCTGGCTGTCACCCCCCCGTGCGGGTGTGGCCGATGAGCCACCGCAGTGGGCGGGCAGACCCCCTGGCAGCTGCCACTTCGCCTCCGCTTTGCCGCGCCGTGTCGCTTCGGTGGGCGGGGTACGAGGGGCGGCCAGGGGCCCGGACTCACGGCGGGGTAGGGGTGTTGGGCCTGGTCGTTGGGGACGGGAGCGCCTGGCGGGACCGGCCGCGGTCCGCTGACGCTCGGAGTGCGATGCCTTCGCTACCGCGGGATCAGCGAGGCCGGTGCGGCGTCCTGGTCTGCCGGGGCTCGGCGGGCCAGGCCCGAGCCCGGGTTACGGTCGGTGTCGGTGATGCCTGCTACGAAGGCCCCGTGATGGATGACGAGATCATCGAGAGGCTCCGGGAGCACCACGCCGGAGAGCTGCCTCCGCCCGCGCCTCCCGAGGCCGTGTCCGAACTCGAAGCGGTCGTGGGGCATTCGATGCCGCTCTTGCTCAAGCGGATCTATCTCGAAGTCGCCAATGGCGGGTTCGGCCGATGGGGCGGTGCCCTGTCCCTGACCGAGGACACCGACGACCCGCCGGTTCTGGAGGCGTACTCGGAGTGGGCCAAGGGTTGTGGAGTCGGATATCCGACATCGGTCGTGCCACTGCTCACCTGGGGCTGTGCGATCTGGTCCCTCGTCGATTTCAGCACCGCGGAAGGCCGCATGTGGGGCTGGGACCCGAACGTACGGTGTCTACGACACGCGCTGTTCCCGGAGGACTTCACCCTGGCCGATCGTCTCACTGGCTGGCTCGACGGTCGGGAGGACTTCCCGCAGCCGCCGGCCCCCACCGACTGCCCGGACTGCTGACGGGACGCGGTGATGACGGGTGTCACGCCGTGTCACGTCGATGACAGCGAGGCCCGCCACAGCGGCACCTGGAGGACCTGAGGACGGTGTGTTCCCCTACGCGGGGCCTGGATCGAGGGTGGCCACAAGGCGTTCCCGGAGTTCCGGAGGGCAGATCGGGTTGGTGGCGACCTTGTAGCGAATGCCCTGCGACGGATCCGTGGCGAGCGCCGTGAGCACGTCGAGCGGGAGGTTCGGGTTGCCGGCCAGCCAGCTCCGGTTCTCCGTGCCGGCGGACGCCGCCGCGCTTCTCATCAGCTTTTGGCTGGTCGTCCGGTGCAAGGCCCACCAGCGGACGTGGTCCAGCTTGCTGCCCACCGCGGCGTCGACCAGCCGGCGTGGCGTGGAGGGGTTGAGGACGACTGCGACCGTACATGCTGGAACGGGCTGCCGCACTCCTGTACCGGCCTGCACAATGTGCCCGACACCCCCGACATCCTCCGAGGGCTGCTCGCCGCCGACCGAACCCGCCGAGCCCGGTCGGTCCGGGACCTGTACCGGCTGCTCCTCGACCAGGAGCGGCTGTTCCCGGCGACCGCCCCGGCAGCCCTGGTCGTCGCCGCCCTTCTCGACGACCCGCGGACCCTCGCCGAGGACCGGTGGGAGCGCAGAGCCGGCACGCGGCCGCTGCGCGCGGAACTGCTGAACTGGCTGGCCAATTTCGCCGACCTCGCCCGCCACGACGTCCGGGACGGCGTCGGCACGCCGCAGGACCTGGCCGCCGCCCGCGCCGTGCGGCCGGCGCTACATGCTCGCGTAGCGCCCTTCTGCGAGAACGAGGACCCGCGGGTACGGGAGGCAGCCGTCGCGGCCACCGCCCTGCTGCTCGCGGACCTTGTCCTCGCCGCGTCCGTCCCGCGGCACGCGCCCGCCGTTCGCGATGTCCTGGCTCCGAGTGCGGACTCGTACTACCGGTGGATCGCCCGGGAAGGGCTGGAGGCCTGGGGTGAGGGCAGCTCGGACCTCCTCGCTGTGGAGCAGGAACGCCGCGCAGCCGCCGGGCGGGCACACGCACTGGCGCGGGACCCGTTCGACGAGGGCGGGGAACGGGCGGCCCGATGGCCGGCCGGGCAGCCGGAGGACACCGCAGCCCTGGAGCCGCCCGGCCGGTGGCACCCGGCCCGGGCGGCAGTCGAGCGGGCGGCACCGCCCGGACCGGCACCCGAACCGCCCACAGCCGTCCGGGGCGCCAAACCGGACCGCCGAAGCCCGTGGCAGACCACGATGCCGCACCACGACGAGTGGACGTTCACCCCGTACATCGGCGTCGGCCCACTGCACCTCGGCATGAGCCTGCAGGAGATCGCCGCCACCCTCCGCGAAACCGGGATGGTCCTGTCCACCTACGATCCCGGGAGCGGCGAGCACTCGCTCACCCTCGCCGAGTTCCCCACCACCGGCATCAGAGCCCTCTTCGGGAGGAGCAACGGCCTGGCGTGCGTGGCCGTGGGCGCGCAGAACGGCCCCCCAGGTCCGGTTGGACGGTACCCCGCTGACCGGCGGCCTGCCGCACGTGGTGGAGAACCGGCTCGCTCACCGACCGGCCCGCGGCGACCCGAGGTACAGCAGCGCAGGAGCCCTGTCCGTCTCCGGTTACGGTCTCGCGATCCGCTCCCGACGCGTCGGCGACATCGAACCGACCCGACCGCTCTTCCTACCGCACGAATGGCTCGACCTCTGGCACTACCTGCCCCGCGAGGAGTGGGACCTCCGGTAGAGCCGGTTCGCAAGCACCACCACGACGGCACGGTACCTCGCCGGAGAACCTGACGGCGGACCACGTGGGGCCTTGAACCCAGGGCACCCTCGGCCTGCCGGTTCCCGCGGCCTCCGCACAGTCCGGGCACTACGCTGCACGCGTGATCGACAACTCGAACGTGTGTCTCGCCGACCTTCTCGATCGCCGCACGGACGGGCACGAGCCCGCTCCGGAGGCGGTGCTCGCCGCGCTGTTCGAGGGCGGGGTGTTCGTTCCCGTCACCGACACCGGATCGGTGATCTTTCTCCCCGACGACGAACAGTCGCCCACGCTGCTCGCGTTCACCGACGCGGCACTCGGCGCGCAACTGCTGCCGGACGCCGCCGGGACGGTGCACTGCGACGCGGCACGGCTGAGGGACATCCTGGAGAAGACCGGCGTCACCGTACTCGCGGTCCGCTCCGGAAACGGTCAGGCGATCCTTCCCGAGCAGGTGCTGCGGAACTGGGCGACCCGCGGGCCCGGAGCGGAGATGAAGCTCAGTCGGTCCACCGACCCGGTGGCCGTCGCCCTGCGCGACGCGTTGGTTCGGCGGATCCGGGAGTTCCCCGCCGTCCGCTCGGTGTGGGTGGCGCACGCCCGGTTGCGGGCCAGCGGTGAGGAACACCTGTTGCTGCACGTCGCCGTGGACGAGGACCTGCCCTCGGCCTCCGCCGACCGCCTGATGCAGATCCTGCTCGGCCAGGAGGTCGAGCCCGGCCCGAGGCACCCGAAGGTCGGGATGCTCGCCCTGAACACCACCACCCACGCCGACACCATCGCCGAACTCGACCGCCAGGGCCTCGACACCGTGCGCCACGACCCCGAGTCGGGCCGGATCCAGGTGATCTCCCGCGAGTACGACGACCCGTCCGCGGCCCCGGCGAAGAACGCCACGCCCCAGCCCCGGCCCAAGCACCGCTGGTTCGGCCGCTCCTGACAGGACGCCGTCCGTGAGGCGAAACGACCACCTGTCACTCGGTCCGACGGCCTGGTCCACGCACGAGGCAACCGGTGAACACCCGAAGGTTGACGACGCATACGATCCGATAACTCTCTGCAAGCTACCCAGTCGTCCTACGGTGTCCCGATGCGCCGATCGAGACTCTTCCACTCGCCAGTCATCCCGCTCCTGGGCGCAGCATCGGTTGCCGTTGCGAGGACCGCTCAGGTTGATGCCGATGAGACCCGTATGGCTCCGACAGTGCTGCTGAGCCGGGAGTACCACGAGAAGCATCCGAGGCCTGGCTTAATCACCAGTCGTGGTTCTGGCTCAACTTCCGGGCTCTGTCGCTGATTGAGGGGTTCGCGCGGGGCCACAGACAGGTGGGCATCACCTGGGCGTGGCTGATGGAGTTCGGGTCGCTGACCTGCTCTTCCCGGGTGTCGGGGTGGAGATCGAAGCGATGATTGTCGGGGAGGGCGAGGTTCGCCTTGCCGTACGGTCCGTGGCGGCGTCGGCCGCCTGTCCGGGATGCGAGCACAGATCGTCGCGGTTGCACTGCTACTACAAGCGGCGACTGGCAGATCGCCCCGTAGCCGGCAGGCGGGTGCGCCTGGAGCTCAGAGCGCGGCATCCGGTGTGCGGCAACGACCGCTGCGGGCAGCGGACGTTCGCCGAGCAGATCCCGGATCTGACGTCCCGACACGCTCGCCGCACGACCGCCCTCACCGCTCAACTCACTGACATCGCCCTGTACCTGGGAGGGCGGGCCGGAGCCCGGCTCCCGGGACGCCTGGCCATGACCGCGTGCAGGGACACACTGCTGCGCCTCATCCGAGCACTGCCCCTCCCATCATCAGGCACTCAGGGGGAAGCCGACTCAGGGCGCGTGTGTCCGGGTACAACCGCCGTGCGCAACGAGAGGGGCCCGTGGACCACAAGGTCCGCGGGGCCCCTCTGTGTCGTGCGCGGCGGGCGGCTGCGCGGGTGCGGCGGCCAGCTGGTCGCGCAGTCCGGCGGACACGATCCGCCTCACGGGCAGCCGGCAGGCATCAGCGATTTCTTCGACCTGGAGGGGGCGATGTCATCAGCGCCTGTTGTGAACACGTACAGGAAGTCCTTGAGGATGACAATACGGGCCTCGCGGTCCACTTCCCCGAATAAGGATGGAAGCGGCCGGGATTCGAAGACCTTCGGGACTGCCGGGAATGAGAAGAAGGGTTGAGTGGGGAAGGAGTGGCGATGCGAGCTGAACTCCGGTACAGGGAAGATCGAATTGTGGAGCCCGATTATCTTCATTCGGTCGATGAGGTCGGTGTCCTGATCGAGGATCTTCTGACTGGGCCGGTTCACCAAAACCTGGCCCAGATCATTCATCTGGACCGCCCCTCGATGATGCCGGAATGGCCCGATCACGAGTTTCTGATCGGAGTGGACAGGGCGGTCCAGCTCGGAGTGGTCGCCTTCGCCGATAGCGGGGGCAGTGTCATTTCCGCAGGGGGTCCCGAAACCAGGAATGCGCCGGTGTACTATCTTGCCGGACACTGGACCGATTTCTCGGACCGGGTTGAGATTTCGATCGACATCGTTCGAAATGCCGTCGAGGAGTTCCTGGCTTCGGGAGGGAAGCGGCCCACATGTGTCCCGTGGAAAGAGCGGTTCCCTGACGGCTGAAGGCCGTCCCGTAATCCAACAGTGGCCTTCGCCTGGGCTCTGCTCGTGGCGTGCGGTCGGGTTGGGTTGCCCAGCTGGCCAGTGTCGGTGCAGGGGAGGGGGCTTTCGTGGGCGCTCTCCCCGGCTGTGTTTCACGCGGTGAGGTGCTGCTCCGCGTCGGAGCCGGTGGCGGGCTCGGTGGCGGCGCCGTGCTGTTCTTCTTCGGGGCGGCCCTTTGGGGGCAGGAGGAAGGTGATCGCGAGGAAGACCGTCAGCAGGCATGCCTGGACGATCAGGGCGCGGTGGAAGCCGTCGATGAAGTCACCGGTCCTGGCCTGGGCGAAGAACACCGAGCCGAAGACCGCGACACCGATGGAGCCGCCGACTGCCTGGACCGCGGACAGGACACCGGAAGCGGAGCCGATCTCGTCGTCGTCGACCGCGGCCAGGATGAAGCTGAACAGGGCGGCGATCACCATGCCGGCGCCGACGCCCGCCACTGCCACGCCGGGGGCGATGTCCCGGATCGCGAACGAGGCGGCGTCGAGGCGGTCGAGCTCGGCCCACAACAGGGCCGCGCCGGCCAGTTGGACCAGCGGTCCGATCTGTAGCACCCTGCGGCCGATCCTGTCCGCGAGGAACGCGCCGCTGACGGCGCCGCCGATCGCGGTTCCCACCGCGAGGGGCAGGTTGCCCAGGCCCGCTTCACCGGCGGTGAAGTGCCGGCCGATCTGGAGGAAGAGGGTCAGCACGAGCTGGGTGCCGATGAGCCCGCCGAAGAACAGGGCGATGCCGCCGAGTCCGACGGTGAAGGCCGGCTTGCGAAGCAGGCCCGGGGTCACCAGCGGCTCGCGGCCTGCGGCGGCCGTGCGGCGCTGCTGGAGGGCGAAGAGGGCGAAACCGATCGCCGAGGCGGCCATGGACAGCCATGTCCACAGCGGCCAGCCGTCCTCCTGCCCCTGGTTGAGCGGCAACACCAGCAGACCGCAGGAGAGTGCGACCAGGGCGGCGCCGGTCAGGTCGACCCGAACCGCGCGGTCGCCCGGCTGCTTCGGCACGAACTTCGCGGCGACGATCAGTGCCGTGAGCCCGATGGGCAGGTTGACCAGGAACACCGACCGCCAGCCCAGGCCGAAAAAGTCGCCCTCGATGAGGAAGCCGCCCAGGACCGGGCCGATGATGCCGCCCAGGCCGAGTACGGGTCCGAAGACCGCGAAGACCTTGGTCAGCTCGGGGCCGGAGAAGTTCTCCCGCAGCAGACCCAGCCCCTGGGGCAGGAGCATGGCCCCGGCGGTGCCCTGCAGCAGGCGGAAGGCGATCAGCGACTCGATGTTCGGCGCGAGTGCGCACAGCAGCGAGGCCGCGGTGAAGGCCGCCAGGCCGATCAGGAACATCCGGCGCCGTCCGTAGCGGTCGCCGAGCCGGCCGCCGAGCACGAGCCCTGCGCCCAGGGTGAGGGCGTAGCCGCCGATCACCCACTGCAGTCCGACGGAACCGGCACCGAGGGACTTCTCCAGGTCCGGTCCGGCCACGTTGACGATCGAGGCGTCCAGGAGATCCATGACCTCCGCGACGATCATCGCCACCAGGATCAGCCATCGCCACCGGTGGGGCTCGGTCGTCTCGTCGGGGGTGGGGGACGGGGCACGCACGCCAGATACCTCCATGGTGAAGTAATTCCATGATGAAGGTAAATTGGTGGAGGTAGGTTGTCAAAGCGGGCCGCCCACCTGGACGCCCGGCAGGTGAGACGAGGTGGCAATGCCTGTGGAGGAAGCGATGGGCGACGGTGTCGCGGCGCGGCGCGAGCGGCTGATGGAAGGGCTGCGGATCTATGGCGGCCACTACGCCGAGCTCAGCCGGCGCTTCGCCGCCTGGCTGGGCCTGCACTCCACCGACGCGACCGCGGTGCTGGAGATCGCCGCCGCCGAGGAACGCGGGACTCCGCTGTCACCGGCCCGGCTGAGCGAGCGCATCTCCCTGTCCACGGGCGCCACCACCGCACTCCTGAACCGCCTCGAAGCGGCCGGACACATCGTCCGCACCCGCGAGCACTCCGACCGGCGCATCGTCACCCTGCGCAGCGGCCCGCACATCCAGGAGCGGGCGGACGAGTTCTTCGGCCCGCTCGCCCACCGCCTCGACGCCGCGATGTCCCCCTACCCGCCACAACTCCTGCAACAGTTCGAGCAGTTCATCACCGATCTGAACGCCACCATGGACGCCCACCTCGCCGAGCGGAGCCCGGTGGCCCCGTGCCCCCCCGGCTCCCTCGGGGACCGCCGGCGCTAGAGGCCGCCCCGGGTGGGGCGGGCCAGCGCGAGGTTGTGGAGGCGGGCAATGCCGAGCACGGCGTGATGCACACCGGTTCCGCGCAGGCAGCATTCGCGGAGGATCTTCCAAGTCCTTCATGCGGAAGAAGGTGTGCTCGACGCGGGCTCGTGCCCATCGGTGGACGACGTTGTCGGCTTCCTGTCGAGGCGTCGGACGTTCCTGGCCCGGGCGCCGGCGGTGCGGCATGAGAGTCCTGTGCCTTGGTAGCCGCCGTCGGCCGGTACCGGGGCGTCGCGGCAGGCCAGATCGACACCGGACTCGGTGAAGGCCCGGCAGTCGTTGCGGTTGACGGGCACAGGAAGGCCGACGGCAACGACGAACCTGCTGTTGGCGTCGATCACCCGTGCAGGCCGCGTGCAGCATCGGCGGAACCGGTTGCGGCGGCCCGTGGAGGTGCCTTGAGAACGGGTAGGAGTCGGGCGCGGTGAGGCCGTGACCACGGTGCTCGTGTCGGTTCACGAGGCTGTCTCTTGTCGGCTCGGCGGACCTGTCAGCCGATCTGCTGCGGCAGTCGGCGGTCCTCGAAGGGGTCGTCGCGGTCGTGGGGCTCGTACGGCTACTCAGGCGCCGGTCCGAGTCGCACTCCTAGCGTGGTGGCACGAGGTGAGACGGAGGGACCGGAGTGCTCGACAAGAGGTTGCTGAAGGGCTGCCTGGGGACCGTGATGGTTCTCGCCGCCCTGGCGGGGATCGTGTTCGCGCTCTACATCGGCATGTGGATCTACATCGGTCCTGCCGGCTGAACAGCGCAGTGCGCAGCTCGGGTGGTCGACGGCGTTCGGCGGCGGATCCGCTCGGTCAGGTCCGGCTTCCGCCGGCTGCGGCTCTCCGTACGCCGTTGCGGATCCATTGCCGGTTGCCCGCACATGCCAGGGCCGGACCGACGAGCATGGACAGCATCCACAGTGCGACGCTGGCGGGCGAGTAGATGTAGTACTGCCACCGATTCGGCAGCAGCGTCGGCAGGAGAAGGAGCGCGACGAGTGTCGCCCAGGTTGTGAGCACGGTGATCACTGCGCGCGCCGCCACATCCACACCGTTTCCTGGTGCCACGTGTCCCCCTGGCCGAGTTCGGAGCGGATCCCGGAGCGGATCCCGCCCATCAAGTTTGAACGTGTTCAATATAGCAGCGCGGCTGCGGGTGGTCGTCGGCGCCGCCCCCCGACCCCCCCCCCCCGAACCGTCGGCACTGCGGCCCGGACAGTCCGGCCGCACCCCCCACTTCCCCCCCCCCGCCACCC
>NZ_JBHVJT010000046.1:12279-42008 GCF_042798815.1 Kitasatospora sp. NPDC057738
TTTGTGTGTGGTGTTTTCCCCGGGGGGGGGGGGGGGGGGGGGCGGGGGGGGGGGCTCCAGCCAGGGGGGGGGGGGTGTGGGGGGGGAGGGGGGGGGGGTGGGGGGGGTGGTAGTTTGTTCCCCCCCCCCACCCCGCAGGGGGTACTGGCCAGGGCGGCGGAATCCGGAGTGCCGAGCAGCCGGGCCGCCCCGTACGGCCGGTCGGCACGGCAGGCTCAGCGGAAGTCGTCGGAGTGGTCGACGGCCCACTGGGCGTAGGTGTGTGCCGGAGCGCCGGTGATCTTCTCGGTGATGACGGACGTCGTGGCCACGATGCCGTCGGCGGCGGCCCACTGACTCACGATCGCCTCGGCCACGACCGGATGCATGGTTCTGGCGACTTCCGTGCGGGCCTGCTCGTCGGAGATGTGCTCGATCCGGATGTGACGGCCGATGGCCTCGCCGATGTGCTCGACCTGGCGTCGCAGGGTCAGGGACTCTGCCCCGTAGACGGTGTAGGCCTGGTGCGAGTGGCCCGGTTCGGTCAGGGCGGTCACCGCCAGCGCCGCGATGTCCTTCTCGTGCACCGGTGCCGACTGCGCGAGCGGACGGGGAAGGCGGACGACGTTGTCGGTGCGGATCGATTCGGCCCACCAGGTGCGGGTGTTGGTCGCGAACGTCCCCGGCCTGAGGAACGTCCAGTCCATGCCGGACCGTTGGACGGCCTGCTCGATCGTGCGGTTCAGGCGGGTGACCGGGTGGTCGGCGTCGGGGTCCAGGGAGACCGACACCGACGAGAGCAGGACCACCTGCCGGATCCCCGCGGCTGCGGCCGTTGCGGCGACCTTCTCGATGTCGTAGGGCTTCCGGGGGTCGAGCATTCCGTACAGGAACACCTTGTCGGCACCGTCGAGCGCTGCGGGGAGCGTCTCGGGGCGCTCAAGGTCGGCGACGACTGCTTCGCACCCGGGCGTGCAGCGCGTGGCCGGGGTCCTGCTGACCGCTCTGACCTGCTCGCCGGCGGCCAGCAGGCCGTCGGCCACATGACGACCGACGTTGCCGCGGGCGCCGAAGACGACTGCCACCATGATGGAACCTCCTGCTTGTTGTGGACATGAATTGCCGCATCGACGGGGGTGCTGCGGGATGTGTCGCTGCCCCGCGGGTGGCGGACCGGCGCCGGCGGGCCCGGTCGTCGGTGCCGGTGCGGGGGAACGGGTCGGGAGCCGGAGCGCGCCGACCGCGGGATGCGCGGATGCGCGGATGCGAGATGTCGCTGCGGCGGGACGGTCGGTCGCCGGTCAGGGCTGGATGTTCTCCA
This sequence comes from Kitasatospora sp. NPDC057738, assembly GCF_042798815.1. Lineage (NCBI taxonomy): Bacteria > Bacillati > Actinomycetota > Actinomycetes > Kitasatosporales > Streptomycetaceae > Kitasatospora > Kitasatospora sp. NPDC057738. Next base: position 13,580 of record NZ_JBHVJT010000046.1, read on the forward strand.
GGTCCTCCAGGAGGCCGGGGTGGTTCGGCTCCCAGCCGAGCGCCTGCCGGGTGCGGGTGCTGGACGAGGGCTGGTCGGCCCTGAAGATCGGGCCGAGCGGGCCGTAGGTCTCCTCCGGCACCGACTCGACCGGCAGGCCCAGCCGTCGGCCGATGACGGCCGCGATGTCCCGTACCCGGTCCCCCTCGTCGGCCACCGCGTGCCAGGCGGTACCGGCCGGCGCCTGCTCCAGGGCGAGCCGGAAGAGAACGGCCGCGTCGAGCGCGTGGACCGCGGGCCAGCGCTGGGTGCCGTCGCCGGGGTAGCCGGAGATCCCGCTTCGGCGTGCGATGTCGGTCAGTAGGCCGGCGAACCCTCCCGTGCCCTCGTTGTGAACCGTGCGCGGCAGGCGTACGGATGTGCTGCGGACCCCGCGCGAGGCCAGGCCCAGGATCGCCGTGACCGTGCGACCGCGGCCGCCGACCGGCCCGTCGGTCGGTACCGGGTCGGCCTCGGTGGAGGTACGGCCCGGCACCCAGGGCGTTCCCGAGACGGTGACCAGGGGGCGGTCGCTGCCGACGAGTTCCTCGCCGAGGGCGGTGAGGCCGGCGGTCTCCTCGGCGACGTTCCGGGCGAGGGCCTCGGGGCTGCTGAAGTCGTTGCCGAAGGCCAGGTGGATCACCCCGTCGGCCCGGGCGGCACCCGAACGCAGGACGTCCAGGTCGGCGAGGCCTCCCCGCAGCGGTTCGGCGCCGGCTGCCTCGGCGGCCCGTGCGGAGGCGTCGGAGCGGGCGAGTGCGAGGACGGTGTGGCCGTTGCCGAGGAGTTCGGCGACGACGGCGGAACCGATCAGGCCGGTGCCGCCGGTGACGAAGACGCGCATGGAACCCTCCCAGAAGTGATGGGACTCTTGTCCCATCACCGTAGCAGAGTGATGGGACAAGAGTCCCATCACGTATGCTGAACCCCATGGGTCGATGGGAACCAGGTGCGCGTGAACGCCTCGTCGTGGCCGCGGTCGACCTGTTCACGGAGCAGGGGTACGACGCCACCACGGTCGCGCAGATCGCCGAGCGTGCCGGGGTCACCAAGAGCACCTTCTTCCGGCACTTCCCCGACAAGCGCGAACTGCTGGTCGCCGGGCAGGAGACGCTCAGCCGGCTGCTGGCCGAGGGGATCGCCGACGCGCCCGGTGACGCCAGCCCGCTCGAGGCGGTCGCCGCCGGTCTCGAACGCGCCTCGACCGCGATGGGCCCCGGGAGCCGCGAGCTCGCCCCCCGCCTGAAGGCCGCCGTCGCCGCCAGCGCCGAGCTGCAGGAGCGCGACGCCCTCAAGACCGTCAGCCTCGCGGCCGCGATGACAACCGCCCTGGTCGCCCGCGGCGTGCCCGATCCGACCGCGGCCCTCGCGGGCGAGCTGGGCGTCCTCGCCTTCAAGCGGGGGTACGCCGAATGGGCCGAGGACGACCGCGGCGCCGAGGGCGAGCTCGCCGGGTACACCCTCGCGGCCCTGGACGAACTGCGCGCGGCGAGCGCATCGCTGGGCTGACCGGACGAGCACCGCCCAGCGCCGGTGCGGTGGACGAGAAGCAGACCTCACAGCTCTTCGAGCCCGCCGGCCCGATCCTGGTCGTGGGCCGCCGCATCCAGGCGAAGCTCTTGCGGGCTCCCTTGAGCGGATGGTGGAAGCGGGGCCGGTGGATCATCCTGCACTTCTGGCAGGGCTTGTAGCAGCACGGCGCGGCCACCGGGATCCGACGGCGGGAGCGTCCCCGGGCACGGACGAGGGGTGCGTGCCCGCGCCGGCCCCAGGTGCGGGCGTTCGGCGGCGTCACCGAGGTGCTCTCGCCTGCCTCGAACAGGGCGGCGGCCTCGAACCGCACCTGTTCGGGGATCACTACCTGTCCTGTCACTGCCCGGCAGCCGAACGAAAACCCCAGTGGCTGACGGTTTCAAAATGATCTGCGGCTGCGGTTGCGGCCAAGGAAGATCATGATGTGAGAGCACACTGATCCTCGCAAGCGAATCGAGCCCGCATCGATGGCAAGGCCCCCTGGCGCGTTTCAGTCGATCACGTTCGCGGCCTGGCGTGATCGTCCTCCTGGGCAGGACCGTGCCTCCACGCGGTACTACGTCACGCTGGCGGAACTCCTTGTGCGCCTCGGGAGCTTCGGACTCGGTCTCACTTGGAGGGTGCGGATCGACGATGCTCGACTGGTCACCAGGTTTGCCGAGATCGAGAAGGCTTCCTCCGGTGCCGGGATCGGCACCCTTGAGCTACTGGCCCTGGTCGCGCCGGACCTTCAGTTCGTTGACGCGGACTTCGTGGGGTACGCGGGCGATGAGCTGAGGGTGGTGCTGCGGGAGTTCGACAGCACGAGCTGGGACCTCTGCACCGCGGATGCCTCGGTGGTCCGGGAGATCCGCCAGCACTACCCGGACGCGGTGCCGACTCCTGAGGATGTTCTCCAGGAGATCTCCTGGACGAACAACCGGCGCGAGATGTGATCCAACGTTCCTGCTGATCGATTCTGGGTGAGCCGACCTGTGGGCCTTGCGCTCGGCAATCCTGGCCTGCGGGGCTGTCGACCTTGCTCAGCTGGCGTTCTGCCACTTCAGCCGCCTGAACGAACTGCTGAGGATTCGCCTCGCCGCCGAGGCCGCCAGCGCGAACGCCTCTACCCCACCCCCGACCGGCAGAACAGACCCTCACGGCTTCATCAGTGGCTCCACCCGAGTACGCGGTTGGCACCCTTCGTGGTTGGTAGCCTCCCGGGATGACCGCGACATTCGACGAAGCCGTCCGCGCTCGGTTGCAGGCACCCAACATCTGGTACGTCGGCACCGTGTTCGCCGACGGGGCACCGCAGGTCAGCCCGATGTGGGTGGATCTGGAGGGAGAGGGGGAACTGACGTTCAACACCTCGGTGGGGCGGGTGAAGGAGGAGAACCTGCGTCGCGACCCGCGCGTCTATCTCTCGCACGCGGACGCCACCGACCCCTTCGACCGCGTGCAGATCAGCGGTGTGGTGGCCCGCTTCATCGAGGGCGAGGAGGCGCACGAGCGGATGGACCGGCTGGCCCGCAAGTACCTGGGCGTGGAGCACTACGAGTGGACCATGCCGGGTGAGCAGCGGGTCGCGGTGATCGTGCGCCCGGTCAAGGTACGGCACATTGTCGGGGTGGAGCGGTTCCGACCCGGCGGCCCCGTCCCCGCCCCCGAGTAGTGCACCTGCCGGGTGCCGCTGACAGGATGCGCGGCCCCCGGCCCGTCCAGCAGCTGCGCCGCTCACAGTCGGACACCGAGGGCGCCGACCACCATCGGGGGCCGGCGCCCGGACTCCGCCGTCTCGGTGGGTGTGCGGTGGGTGTGCGGTGGGTGGGTGCGGTGGGAACCGCCCGTCGGAGCTCGTGCCAGCCGATTTCCTCCTCCATGAGCGCCTGGCCGAGGCGGGCGAAGGCAGAGCGGTGACGGTCGAGGCCTACCGCGTCGTTGCGAGCCTGGCCATAGAGGAGTCCCACCGATATCGAAAGTCCCATGGGCCGGAGTCCAGGAACGACCTCTGACGGTGACGGGTCCGCCGCCGCGCCGACAGCTGGGCCGTCCGGGAGAAATTCAGCCCCGCCGACGAGCCCGGCCACCGGCGTGACGAGGACGTGACTCGCCTCTCAGCGGTCGTGCGGCACCACATCAACATGCTCGGCCGGCACTCCTTCCACCTCCCTGCCCCGCCCGGCGGCCTGCGACCACCGCGTGATCCGGCCACCACGTGATCCGGCCGCCGCCGAGGCGTGAAGCCGCAGGCACCGGCGCGGGGCCCGGACGCTGTGCTCCGCGCTACCGGACCCCGCGGTCGGGGGCTGGGGTGCGCGGTCGTAGGCGCTCTCCCTGCGGCCCGAACATGATCAGGTATTCGACCGGTCCGCCGGGTCCGGCGTTCGCGACTCCGTGGGCGGTGCGGGTGTCGAACTCGGCCACGTCCCCGGCGCTCAGGACGAGGTCCTGCTCGCCGAGCGCCAGCCACAGCCGCCCGTACAGGACGCACAGCCATTCGTACCCGTCGTGGGAGACCTGCCGCGGCCGCGCCGGCGGCGCGTCGACGGCGGGCAGGACGTGCTTGTGGGCGTGCAGGCCCCCGACGTACCGGGTCAGCGGTAGCACCGTCTTGTCGTTGCCGGAACGCTGCGGCACCGGGGTGCGCGGTCCGGACGCCGCCGAGGCGGGTGCGGTGCCGGCCAGCTCGTCGAGGGAGACGTCGTACGCCTTCGCGAGCTGCAGCAGTACCTCCAGGGTCGGCTTGCGCCGGCCGGTCTCGATCCGCGACAGCGTGCTCAGCGAGATGCCGGTCGCGCGGCTGACGCCGGTGAGTGTGGCGCCGTGCTGCTCACGCGCGGTCCGCAGCCGGGGGCCCAAGGCCGCCAGCGTGTCGGCTGTGCTGTCGTCCGTCACCGTCACCGTCACCGTCGCCCCGCTCCCTGCGGCCGTGCCGCCTCCACCGTCCTGTCCTGCCAGTTTGCCACGATGGCAAGGGTGTTCGCGTCGTGCGGCCGCCGCGCCGCATGATCGGTGGGTAACCGCGGCCGCCCGTGAACCGAGGAGAAGCGATGCACCAGCCCGCACCGTCCGCCGACCTGCGCCACCGCACCATCGAGGCGCCCGCCGGGCGCCTGCACCTGGTCGAGCAGGGCACCGGACCGCTGGTCCTGCTCGTTCACGGCTTCCCCGAGTCCTGGTACTCCTGGCGCCGCCAACTCCCGGCCCTCGCGGCGGCGGGATACCGGGCCGTGGCGCTCGACGTGCGCGGCTACGGCCGCTCCTCCAAGCCGGCCGCGACGGACGCCTACCGGATGCTCGACCTCGTGGAGGACAACGTCGCCCTGGTACGCGCCCTGGGCGAGGAGACGGCAGTGGTCGTCGGGCACGACTGGGGCTCCAGCATCGCGGCGGCCTCCGCCCTGCTCCACCCCGAGGTCTTCCGCGCCGTCGCACTGCTGAGCGTCCCCTACGCGCCGCCCGGCGGCCCCCGCCCCACCGACGTCTTCGCGCAGATGGGCGGCGACCAGGAGTTCTACGTCTCGTACTTCCAGGAGCCCGGCCGGGCCGAAGCAGAGATGGAGCCCGACCTCCGGGGCTGGCTCGCGGGCTTCTACGCGGCCATGTCCGCCGACACCATGCCCGCCCAGGGCGAGCCCGACCCGCACTTCGTGACCCGCACCGGCGGCCGGCTGCGCGACCGCTTCCCCGGCGGCAAGCTGCCCGCCTGGCTGACCGAGGACGACCTCGACGTGTACGCCGGGGAGTTCGAGCGCACCGGCATGACCGGGGCCCTCAACCGCTACCGCAACATGGACCGCGACTGGGAGGACCTCGCCCAGTACGGCGGAGCCCCGATCACGCAGCCGTCCCTGTTCATCGGCGGCGCCCTGGACGCTTCCACGACCTGGATGGCCGACGCCATCGACGCCTACCCGGCCACCCTCCCCGCCCTGGCCTCCACCCACATCCTGGACGGCTGCGGGCACTGGATCCAGCAGGAGCGTCCCGAGGAGGTCAACCGCCTGCTGACCGCCTGGCTCGCCTCCCTCCAGAGCTGAACCGGCGGGTGTGCCGGCCGGCCTCCGCCGCAAGGGCTTGCCACTGTTCGTCATGGTCACCCCCGCCACACCGGACGTGTCGACGTGCCGGGCCGGCTCACCAGGCTTCATGCAGTGGGATGGTTTCGGACCGGCGCCTGTGACCGGTGGCCGACTCCGTGGAACGACCTGTGCAGGACGCGGCGCACCTCCGCCCCCGAACACCAGCGGGTCCGCCGGCCGGCCGCGGCGCGGGGTCGCCGGGTGAGCGCACGTGCCGGCCGGCGCAAGGGCGCCTCCTCTCGTCCGTCGGATCACAGGCCACGGCATCAGGCCGTCGGCGCGCACAGGAGGAACCATCATGCCCAGAACGAAGACAACCCTGACCGGCGCGGCCATCGCCGTCGTCGCCGCTCTGACAGCCCTGAGTACCGGCCCGGCGCACAGCGCAACGGGCCGGGCCGGCGACAAGGGGACCACCCCGGCAGTCTCGGTGACCAACGGCAGCCCCACCCCGGACGGGACCGCACCCGCCAAGGTCACCGGGCCACCCGCCGATCAAGTGCTGAGCGACGCGCAGCCGGACATCCTCTGGTACAACACCAGCCTCGACCAGCTCCAGATCTGGTACATGGACGACACCCGCGTCACCGGCCGGCAGACCGTGGTCGGCCCGGACGGCAGCCCCATTGGGGCCCCGGCACCCTGGCAGGTCGCCGGCGCGGCAGACTTCGACCACAACGGAACCGCGGACGTCATCACGCACCTCAGCGACACCGGTGAGACCGTGATCAGATACTTGGACAGCAACGGTCGCAACCTCACCAGCCGGATCGTGCGCGACGAGAACGGCAACGCCGCGCACGCCGGAACACCCTGGCAGATCGCCGGCGTCGCAAACTTCAACCGGAGCGACTCATACCCGGACATCCTCTGGCACAACACCAGCACCAACGAGACCCAGATCTGGTTCATGAACGACATGAGCATCATCGGCCGAGCCGATGTGCTGGAGGAGAACGGCAGCCCCACCCACGTCGGAGCACCCTGGCAGATCGCCGGCGTGTCAGGCCTCAACCCGTACGGCGGCCCGGACATCCTCTGGCACAACACCAACACCAACGAGTCCCAGATCTGGTCCATGGACTACGCCCACCGCATCGCCCGACGGCAGAGCGTGCTGGAGGAGAACGGCAGCCCCACCCACGTCGGAGCACCCTGGCAGATCGCCGGCACCGCAGACTTCGACAGCGACGGAAGCCCGGACATCCTCTGGCACAACACCAGCACCGATGAGACCCAGATCTGGCACATGGCCGGCAACAGCATCATCGGCCGAGCTGATGTGCTGGAGGAGAACGGCAGCCCCACCCACGTCGGAGCACCCTGGCAGATCGCCGGCATCGGATACTTCTAGTCCCGATCCTCGACGACGGGTCGTCAGGATGGGCGCAGGTCTCGCACCGGCGTGTGGGACCTGTGCCGAGTGGACGGGGGCGGTTACGTGGCACCTGCCGAGGAGCCCCGACCCTCTGCCCCCGGACGGCGCCGGATCTACGGACCATCCACGGCTGCCGCCGCCACGGCCATCCAACCCCCTCCTCACAGCGCCGATCCGCCTGTTCGATTTCTGACCTCGGCAAGCACCGCTAGGACCTTGGAACACAGGCACTCACCTTGTCGTTTAACGTCCAGCTTCGAACAGGAAGGCCTGACGATCACCGGTCTGTGCGGCCTGCTGGGGAAGCGACGGCCTCGCGTTTGCCCCCGCGGCGCGAGGGCAGGGCCTCGACAGTGATGTCGGTCCGCTCGGGCATGATCTACTCCGATCCGACTCAGCGGTGGGGTGGTGTGAGGTGGGCGAGTGGCGAACTGATCCGACGTTCGCGATGTGCCGAGCGTTGGCGGGCGGGGCTGACCTGTCCTCATTCGTTGGCGGACCGTTCGATGTGCGTGCGGTAGTGGCCGCCATGCGGTCCGAGGTCAAGGACGGATTCCGGCTCGACGAAGTTCCCTGGGAGAACTTCCCGCAGGGGGATCACGTCAGGGAGGCCATCGACCTGCTCCGTACCGGCAGTTCATCCGTTCGCGCCGGAACGGGTGTTGTGGGCGGTATCTGTGCCAACGACATGCGGGCCGCCGCTGCGCTCGCCGTGCCTTTCCTGATCCGGATCGCCGCGGACACCTGCCACCCGTACCGTGCCGACGCGCTCGCGGAAGTCTCCTCCCCGGCCCGTGCCCGCTACTTCGGCGTCGCCTCCCGTGGCGAACTGCTGCTCCACCGTGCCGCAACCCAGTACGAGGACCTCTACGACGGCTACGGTGTCGAGGTGACCGGCTACCCGGCGGGCTGGTCGGTTGCCGCCACCCGGGTCGCGATCACTGCCGACGCCACCCTCCTGAAGCCTCTTCTGCACGATCCCGAGCCTGCGATCCGGATCCGCGCCGCCTACGCCCTGGCCGCCGCTACCGACCTCGACCGCACGATGCGTGCCGCCTTCCGTGCCCGGCTCGACGCCGAGCAGGACCCGATTGTCCGCGCCGCCCTGGTCTTCGCCACAGCTGAAGGCACCCGTGCCCACCCCCATCCGCCGACCACCGTGTGGCTGGGAGAACGCTGGCGGGACCGGGCGCAAGCTCCCGAGGACCGGCTGGCCGCCGCGATCGGCTGGCTCTGCCTGACGGACGAACCCGTCCCCGACGACCTTCGCGCCGCCGTCGACGACCTCTCCACCGACGAGCGTGCCCGCGCCATGGACGGCCTGCCCTGGATGGCCGCCGCCGGCGGCTCGAACGAGACGGGACTGCGGCGCTGCGTCCGAGAAATGCTCCATCCCGAACAGTCTGATCCGACGGAGCACGACGACCCATGGGCCCCGCGATCCTGACGGCCGGGATGTCTTCACCCGCCTCGTGCTGCGCCTGCTGGCGACGGGCATCGCACCCGGCAGCTTCTACGCCGGGGGCACCGGCGACGGGCGCGGACACTTCGACGCACTCCCGGTGGACTTCACCGCGCGGGCCGTCACCGTGCTCGGTGACGGCGCACGGGAGGGCTACTGGACCTACAACGTGGTCAACCCGCACGAGGACGGCATCTCGCTCGACACGGGCATCGGCTGGCTGATCGCAGCCGGGCATCCCCTGACACGCGTCCACGGCCACACCGAGTGGACCGAGCGCTTCGAGACCGCCCTGCGCGGCCTGCCCGACCGCCGCAGGCAGCACTCGCTGCTCCCACTGCTGCACGCCTTCGCCGAGCCGGCACCGCCACTCGCCGGATCCGCCCTGTCGACGGACCGGTTCCGTGCGGCGGTCCGGGCCGCAGCCCTCGACGAGGAGAGCGACATCCCGTCTGTCACTGGACCTGATTACCAAGTACATGGCCGACCTCCGGGCGCACCGCCTGGTATGACACCACCCCCGGCCGACGCGGCGCACGCGAGCTGTCCGCCGTCGGCACCCTCACCACCGTTCGGGTAGCGCCTCGCCGTGGTGGAGGGGATGGTGGCCAACGGATGCTCCTGCGCGGGGTCCTCGGTGATCGCCAGCAGGACCGTGAACCAGTCGTGGACGGTGGCGCCGTCCCGGACCGCCTCGATCGCCACGACACGGCCGGGGCAGCCGCGGCACGAAACGCCAGGGACTCCAGGTCGAGGGGGCTGTCCGGGCTTCGGGCGATCCGGTCGCCGTGGTGGGTGTAGCGGTCGAACTGCAATGCACGGTGTGAAGCGGCGGGGACTGGAATCGGAGCGTCAGCCACCGGGCCAGTCCCGACCCTGCTCAGGCGTTCCGGACGGCGAAGTTCCCGAGGGGGCTCTCCAGGCGGTCGTAGGCCCGGAGGGCCGAGGGGCGGACCGCGGCGGCGATCGCCGCCTGCTCCTCGCCGGCCAGGGTGCGGCGGAACACCTCGGCGAACACCGCACGGTCCACGGCGGCGAGCAGCGCGGCGGCGACCCGGCACTCGAAGCCGACGGGTCTCTCGTGCACCGCCTCGGCCAGCGCCTCGGCGAGTGCCGTCTCGCTCTGCTCGTGCAACTCGCGCAGCCGGGCGCCCAGAGCGGGGCTGTCGAAGACGGTGCGGGCGAACTCCGGGCCGGAGAAGCCGAGTCGGGCGTCGTGCCGGTCGAGCCCGGCGAGGCAGTCGCGGCGCAGCGCGGCGAGCGCGGACTCGCCCGGTGCGCGCTCGGAGACCGTTGCGGCGAGCCGGACGACGAGCTCCTCGTGCAGGTCGAAGAAGAGGTCCTCCTTGCGCGGGAAGTGGTTGGTGACGGTCATCTTGGCGACGCCCGCGGCGGCCGCGACCTCGGCGATGGTCGTGCGGTCGAAGCCCCGCTCGATGAAGAGCCTGGTCGCGGCGTGCGAGATCGCCTCACGGGTGCGGCGCTTGTTGAGCTCGCGCAGGTTCGGAGTCGTCCCGGTCTCGGTCATGCCGGGAGCCTAGCGCAGGAGTCTGGGTCGAGTACAGAAATTAGATTTGACCTAATCGATGGGTCCGTCCTAAGTTCTTCCCGGGGCGGCCGGAGAGGCTGCCCGGGTGGGCGTCCGAGAGTGTGCCGGGTGAGCGTCGAAGTGGCGGCACGCGGGTTCGGGGGCGACTCGCCCAAGGGCGACCAGGGGAGGGCGCATGACCGCATCCGTTGCTGCGAAGGGCCGGCCGGGAGGAGTCCGGGAGGGGGAGCCGGAGCCGATTCCGCCGGGCCTGTGGAAGATGGGCGGGGTGCTCGCGCTGGGGCCGGTGCTCGCGCTGCTGGACAGCACGATCGTCAACGTCGGCATCGACTCCGTCGGGCGCGATCTGCACGGCTCGATCGCGGAGATGCAGTGGGTGGCCACGGGGTACCTGCTGGCGATCTCGCTGACCATGCCGCTCTCGGGTTGGGCCGCCGGCCGCTTCGGGGGGCGGCGGGCGTGGCTGGCCTCGGTCGTCCTGTTCGTGCTCGGGTCGGCGCTGTGCGGCCTGGCCTGGTCGACGGGCAGTCTGATCGCCTTCCGGGTGCTGCAGGGGATCGGCGGCGGGATGATTCAACCGCTCGGCCAGGCGATCATCATACAAGCGGCCGGGCCGTCCAGGGTCGGGCGGGTGATGGGCACGCTGATGCTTCCGATCAGCCTGGCCCCGGTCCTGGGGCCGATCCTCGGCGGGCTGGTGCTGGAGCACTTCGACTGGCGCTGGATGTTCCTGCTGAACGTGCCGGTCGGGCTGGTGATCCTGCTGCTCGCCGCCCGCTGGCTGCCGTCCGACGAGACGTCGGACGCACCGAAGCCCCGGCTGGACGTGACCGGCCTGGTGCTGCTCTCGCCCGGCCTGACCGGGCTGGTCTACGGGCTCGCGACGATCGGTGACGGCGCAACGGCCGGCTGGGTCGCTCTGGCGGCGGGCGCGGTGCTGGTGGCGGCCTACGGCTGGTACGCGCTGCGAGTGGGGCGCGGGGGCGTCCGGACGCCGCTGATCGACCTGCGGCTGTTCGCCCGGCGCGGCTTCAGCGTGGCGACGGCGAACAGCTTCCTGCAGGGCGCCGCGCTCTACAGCTCGATGTTCCTGGTGCCGCTCTACTACCAGCAGGTGAAGCACGCCGGCGCGGTGGAGGCCGGTCTGCTGCTGGCGCCGCAGGCCCTCGGCACGGCGGTCACCGCCATGCTGGCCGCCCGGATGACCGACCGCATCGCGCCGCGTCCGCTGATCATGATCGGCATCGGCTGCTCCCTGGTCGGCACGATCGCGTTCACCCAGCTGGGCAGCGGCTCCGAACCGGCCGCCTGGCTGATCGCCGGCTCGCTGGCACTGCGCGGCGCGGGCATGGGGATGATCGCGATCCCCGGCCTGGCAGTGGTGTACGGGAGCGTCGAGAAGGACCAGGTGCCGGCGGCGGCGGGTGCGGTCAACGTGCTGAACCGGGTGGGCGGGGCGCTCGGCACGGCGGTGCTGACGCTGGCGCTCCAGCAGGCGCAGGACGGGCACCCGGGCCGGCCGGGTGCGGCCTTCGGCGAGACCTTCTGGTGGGTCCTGGCCCTGTCCGCGCTCGCCATCGCTCCGGCGCTGCTCTACCCGAACACCCGCCGATCCGGCTGACCACCGGCCGGTTCCCGACCACCCAGACCTGGAGGCACCCGTGTCCATCCGCCACCCCGACGGCCTTCGCCTGCTCAGCGTCCACGCGCACCCCGACGACGAGTCCAGCAAGGGTGCGGCCACCCTCGCCCGGTACGCGGCCGAGGGCGTGGACGTCCTGGTCGCCACCTGCACCGGCGGCGAGCGCGGCTCGGTGCTCAACCCGGCCATGGACCGGCCCGAGGTCCGGGCCGACATCGCCCGCGTCCGGCGCGAGGAGATGGCGGCCGCCCGGGAGATCCTCGGTGTGCGCCAGCGGTTCCTCGGCTTCGTCGACTCCGGGATGCCCGGCCCGGACGAGCCCCTTCCCGAGGGCTGCTTCGCCGCCCGGCCGGTGGAGCTCGCGGCGGCGCCGCTGGTCGCACTGATCCGGGAGTTCCGCCCGCAGGTGGTGATCACCTACGACGAGACCGGCGGTTACCCGCACCCGGACCACGTGATGACCCACCGGGTCACGGTGGCGGCCGTCGAAGCCGCCGCCGACCCGGAGCACGATCCCGGGCCGGGCGAGCCCTGGCAGGTGTCCAAGCTCTACTACCACCTGGCGCTCTCCCGGGCCTGGTTCCGGGCCCTGCACGAGGCCATGACGGAACGGGGCGTCCCCTCGGGGATGGGCGAGCTGCTCGCCGGCTGGCCCGACACCCCGCCGGCCCTGGCCACCACCACCCGGGTGGCATGCGCCGAGCAGTTCGCCGTACGGGACGCGGCGATGCTGGCGCACGCCACCCAGGTCCAGCCGGGCGTGGCCTTCATGGCCCACCCGCGGGACATCGAGCGCGAGGTCTGGCCGACCGAGGACTACCACCTGGCCCGGAGCCTGGTGCCGGTGGTGGGTGCGGCGGCCGGGGACGGCGTGATCGAGACCGACCTGTTCGCCGGGCTACGGGCGGAGGCGCGGGTGGGGGTGGGGGCGGGATGAGCCGGACGGCGGGCGCGGCGGCGCGGGCGTTCGCGGCGTCACCGGGTGGCGCGGTGACCGCCGTCCGCTCGGCAGCGATGGTCCGCTCGGCAGCGGCCCTCCGCTCAGCACTGGCCGTCGGCGAGCACGTAGTAGCCCGGTCCGGTCTGCTTCAGAGTGTGGGTGACGAAGGTGTTCCAGAGCCCCATGCTCTGGCCCGAACCGAGCGCGTAGGTCTGGCCGCCGGTCTGGGTCGCACGGCCGGCCGAGACGTGCGCGTAGTTGCTGGCGGTGAAGCACTGGGGGGTGCCCCCGCCCGGAGTGGTCGCCGTCACCGCCGCCGACCGGGGGCCGGCGGCGCCCGACCCGTCGACCGCCGCCACGGTGTAGCGGTACGTGGTGCCGGCCGCGAGTCCGGTGTCGGTGAAGGCCGTGCCGGTCGTGCTGCCCACCTGGGTGTCATCGCGGAAGACTTGGTACGAGGAGGCGCCGCTGACGGACTGCCAGCCGAGGGCGACCGACCCGGCGGTCGCGGTCGCGGTCAGCCCGGTCGGGGCGGGCAGCCCGGGGTCGGTGGGGCCGGAGCCACCGTCCAGCCCCCAGAACTGCGCGGTGTAGTAGCCGGAGCAGATCGTGTCGAGGAAGTAGGCGCCGGTCGTCCCGCACTGGTCGGCCCCGGAGCCCGGGTCGACGGCCAGGCCGTGGCCCATCCCGCTGATCGTGAACACGGCCACCGCGGGCCTTCCGTTCGCATCGGCGTAGACCTCCTGGGTGGTGCCGCCGGGCAGGCTCCGGGTGCCGGTCGGCTGACGGCCGAGGCCCTGGACGTTCGTCCACTGGTCCCGCAGCTCGGCCGCGTTCACCGGCCTGACCACGGTGTCGGCGGTGCCCTGCCAGATCGCCACCCTGGGCCACGGCCCGGTGTAACCCGGGTACGCGGCCCGGACCTTGTCGCCCCACTGGGCCGGAGTGAGCCCCTGGTCGGAGTTCTGGCAGCCGGAGGCGGCGGCCTGGGTGGCGGCGCAGTGCGCGGGCAGCCCGGAGTCGATCGCCCCGCCGGCGAACACGTCGGGGTAGTCCGCCAACAGGTCGGCGGCCATCCCGCCGCCCGCCGAGAGCCCGGTGACGAACACCCGGTGGGCGTCCGAGCCGTACAGGGACTCGGCCTTGGCGACCATCTCGACCACCGACCTGGCCTCGCCGACGCCCCGGGCGGCCCGGCTCGCGTCGAACCAGCTGAAGCAGGAGAGGCTGTTGTTGACACTGCTGGTCTGCGGGAACACCACCGCGAAGCCGTACTGGTCGGCGAACTTGGTCCAGCCCGAGTTGCGGTAGTAGTCGGTGGCGCTCTGGACGCAGCCGTGCAGCGCGACCACCAGGGGAGCGCCGCCGGGCAAGCCGGCGGGGGTGTAGGTGTACATCGCGAGGTTGCCCGGGTTGGTGCCGAACCCGGTGACCTGCTGGAAGCTGCCGCTGGCGGCCGCCGCCACGGAGGATGCGGCGGAGGCCGTGACGGGGGAAACCGTGGTGGCGGAGGGTGCGGCGGGGGAGGCGACGGCTGCGGAGGGCGCGGCGGCGCCGAGCGCGAGAGCGACGGTGGTGAGCAGCGCCGCGGCGGTGGGGCGCAGTGGCATGGGGACTCCAACGTGGGGGAGGAGTGGGGGCCGGTCCCGTGCAGCGTGGCGCGCCCGCAGGCCCGGTGCCATGTGACGGTCATCCGGGGTCCACCGCCCGGGCATGGCGCAGGCCGCCATGGTCCTACTCCCGCGCCCCGCGCCGTGGTCCTACTGCCCGTGCCCCGCGGCCCGCGCCGTGGTCCTGCGGCCCGGCCGCGCGTCATGCGGAGCGCCGAAGGCCGTACCTGCCCCGCACCGGAACGCACGTGAGGCGAGGTGGCATCGGGACGGCGGTGTTCCGGGGCGAACCCGGGGACCATCCACAAGCCGATGTCGGATGGAAAAGAACCGGCCCCGGCCGCCGGAGCGACCGGGGCCCGCCCGGGTGGGGGTCCCGGGGCGGCTCACAGGGCCGCGAGCACTCCGCAGAGGGCGATGAAGCCGCAGATCCCGAAGTTGACCAGCTTGTGGGACAGGAAGATCGCGGCGAACTCGCGAATGGTGGCGCTCGGCCAGTAGTACCGGGCGGTGGGAGAGCCGAAGACGTGGCCGTTGACGCCGGTCTGGCGGGCGAGCAGTGCCGCCCGGAAGGCGTGGAAGTTGTTGGTGACCACGACGCAGCGGTAGTCGGGCTTGGCCTGCTCCATGATGGCCTTGCTGAACAGCAGGTTCTCCTCGGTGGTGCGCGAGCGGTCCTCCCGCTCGATGTGCTCGTCGGGGAAGCCGCGTTCGACCAGGTAGTCGGCCATCGCGTGGGACTCCGGCAGCTTCTCGTCCGGCCCCTGGCCGCCCGAGGTGATGAGCACCGGCGGGTTGCCGCGGGCGGCCTGCTTCTCGTACACCTCGCGGCCCCGGTTCAGTCGGCTGGCGAGCAGCGGCGGGACGCGCTCGCCGCCGATCAGCCCGGAGCCGAGCACGATCACGAAGTCCACGTCCCGGCGCGGCCGGTGGCGGCTGTACAGGAAGGCGTAGCCGACGAAGCAGGTGAACAGGAAGGAGATGTAGCCGACCACGAGCACCGCGGTGCCCGCGAGCGCGGCCAGCGGCCGCGAGTGGACGATGAGGGCGGCGACCAGCAGTCCGATGACGCCGAGGATGCCCAGCCCGGCGAGCAGTGACAGCAGGTTGGCCGGCCGTCTGCCCTCCTTGCGGATCATGGTCAGGCCGTTGGCGAGCAGGAACCAGACCAGGGCCGCCGTGCCGAGGGCCGGGAGGAGGACGATGACCGCCGCCGCGAGTGTGATCACCATGCTGGGCGCCTTGCGGAGCTCGGCGAGCAGGGCGAGGGACAGGAGGGAGACGGCGATGCCGAGCAGGACGGCGTTGCTGAACTGGCGACGGTCGCGTACTACCCCGATTCCGAACAACAGGAAGAACAGGGCGGCTGGGGCATAGGCGATCATGCGTCGTATCGTAGGGGAATCCCACCTGTACGAACCGGCCGGGCGTTCGGAGGAACCGAGGGCCCCGGTGAGCGCCCGGCGGGTGCCCCGGACGCCCGGCCGGGGTTCAGGCGAAGCGCTCGATCGCGGCCAGGATCGCGTCCCGCATCCGCGGGCTGCCGGTGTGTCCGGAGTCGTCGATGACCGTCAGCCGGGCGTCCGGCCAGGCCTTGACCAGCTGCCAGGCCGTGTCGACCGGCCCGCCGAGGTCCAGCCGGCCGTGGATCAGTTCGCCGGGGATTCCGGACAGCCGCCCGGCGTCGCGCAGCAGTTGGCCGTCCGGCAGGAAGGCCCGGTGCGAGAAGTAGTGCGCGGTGATCCGGGCGAAGGCCATCAGCGCGTCGGAGGGCCGGTCGGTGTACGCGTTCGGCTTGCCCAGCGTCTCGTGCGAGATGACCGCGTCCTCCCAGGTGGCCCAGGCGTTGGCGGCGGCCCGCCGGACGGGCTCGTCGGTGCTGTTGAGCAGCCGGCTGTAGGCGGCGAGCAGTTCGAAGGTGTCCCCGTCGCGGTCGGCGGGCGGAAGGAAGTCCCGGAACGCCTCCCAGGCCGCGGGCAGGAAGCGGCCCACGCCGCGGTACAGCCAGTCGGTCTCCTCGGGACGGGTCATGGTGACCCCGCAGATCACGATCGCGGAGACCCGTTCCGGGTGGGCCTGCGCGTAGGCGAGGATCAGCGTGGAGCCCCAGGAGCCGCCGTAGAGCAGCCACTTGTCGATGCCGAGGTGCTCGCGCAGCCGCTCCATGTCGGCGATCAGGTGCGCGGTGGTGTTGTGCTCCAGGCTGGTCGAGGGGTCGGCGGCGGCCGGGCGGCTGAGCCCGCAGCCGCGCTGGTCGAACTGGACGAGGTGGTAGCGCTCCGGGTCGAAGTACCGCCGGGTGCCCGGGCTGTGGCCGGAGCCGGGCCCGCCGTGCACCACCACGGCCGGCCTGCCCGCCGGGTCGCCGGAGGCGTTCCAGTGCATCAGCTGCCCGTCGCCGACGTCCAACAGGCCTTGTGCGTACGGTTCGTAGAGGGGGTACGGCTCGGGCATCGGTGACTCCTCCGTGGTCGTACGGGGTGGGCCCGGCGAGCCTACCCCGGTGTCGGATCCCGGGGAGGGGCTCAGCGGTGCTCCGGCGGGAGCAGGGCGGCCAGGCCGTCGAGGACCCGCTGGAGGCCGAACTCGAAGCGGGCGTCCATGTCCGGCGCGGTGAGGTCGTCGGCGAGGGCGACCAGGTTGGGGAAGGTCTCGGCGGGCAGGGCGCGGAACAGGTCGCCGGCGGCGTCGGCGATGTCCCGGCGGCTGGTGCCGAGCACCTCGGCGGCCGAGATCGGCGACTGTTCCTGGAGCACGAAGCCCTGGACGAAGGCGCCCAGCAGGTAGCTGGCCATGGCGGCGTCGGCGTCGGAGAAGCCGGCCGCGCGGAGGCGGTCCAGCTGGTCCTCCATGAGCCCGAGCAGGTGGGGCCCGGGGGCGAGCCGGCCGGCGACGACCTTGGCCGCGTCCCGGGTGTCGAGCAGCAGGCGGCGGTAGCGCCAGCAGTACGCGTGGAACTGTTCGCGCCAGCCGCCGGTGCGCGGCGGGGGCTCGGCGGAGCCCAACAGGGCGTCGGTGAGCAGGTCGAGGAGCTCCTGCTTGTTGCGGACGTGCCAGTACAGCGAGGCCGCCTTGACGCCGACCTCGGCGGCGACCTTGCGCATGGACAGCCCGGCCAGGCCGTCCCGTTGCAGGACGCGCAGGGCGGCCTGGGCGAGGGCGTCCCTGGTCAGGGCGGGTGTCGTGTCGTCGGTCCCGGGCGTGTCGGGGTGGTTCTGCGGCATGGGTGTGCGGACGCCTCCGGCCGTGTGGTGGATTCCCGCTTGCAATCTAACACCGTTAGGTGCAGTCTGTGGCTGTCGCGCCGACCCCTAACAGTGTTAGGGGCTCATGACCGGGAGGGAACCCATGGAGGAATCGAGCGCCCGCCGCCGACGGCTCGCGCTGCTCACGCTCTGCGTCACCATGTTCATGTCCATGCTGGACAACGTCATCGTCAACAACGCCCTGCCCCGCATCGGCCAGGAACTGGACGCCGGGATCAGCGGCCTGCAATGGGTCGCCGAGGGCTACAGCCTGGTCTACGCGGCCTTCGTGCTGACCGGTGGCGCACTCGGCGACCGGTACGGCCGCACCCGGGTGTTCCGGCTCGGCCTCGCCCTCTTCACGGTCGGATCGGCCCTGGCCGCGCTCGCCGACACGATCGGCGTGCTGGTCGGCGCCCGGATGCTCCAGGGCGTCGGCGCCGCGCTGCTCACCCCCGGCAGTCTCGCCCTGCTGCGGCACGTCTTCACCGACGAGCAGGAGCGGGCCAAGGCCATCGCCACCTGGTCCGGGGTCTCCGCGCTCGGCCTCTCGGTCGGACCGGTGGTCGGCGGCCCGATGGTCGAACACCTCGGCTGGGCCAGCGTGTTCTGGATCAACGTGCCGATCGGCGTCGCCGGACTGCTGCTCGCCACCCGGGTGCTCCCGGACATCCCGCCGCGCGCCCGCCGGATCGACCTCGGCGGCCTCGCCCTGTCCGCCACCGGACTCGGCCTGCTGGTCTACGCGCTGATCGAGGGCCCGTCCCGCGGCTGGACCGACGCCCGGGTGCTCGGCTGCGGCGCCGCGGCCGCCGTGCTGCTGATCGCCTTCCTGCTGCTCGAACTGCGGCTCGCCGAACCGATGCTGGAGCTGCGGCTGTTCCGCGACGGCATGCTGGGCGGCGCGCTGCTCAGCGGGTTCATGGTCAGCTTCGGGATGTTCGGCGCGCTGTTCTTCCTGCCGCTGATGATGCAGGGCACCCTCGGCTGGTCCCCGGCCGCCGCGGGCTACGCGGGGCTGCCGATGACCGCGATGCTGGTGCTCGCCGCGCCGCTCTCCGGCCGGCTGACCGCCCGCCACGGGCCCCGGCCGCCGCTGGTGCTCGGCCTCGTCCTCTGCGCGGCGGGCCTCGGCGGCCTGTCACTGTACGGCGACCACGCGCACTACCTCGAATACCTGTGGACGCTGTTCGCGATGGGCCTCGGGATGGGGCTCACCTTCACCCCGGTGTCGATCGGGGTGATGCAGCGGGTCGCCCCGGCCCAGACCGGGATGGCCTCGGCCGCCATCAACACCCTGCGCGAGCTCGGCGGGGTGCTCGGGATCGCCGTGCTGGGCGCCGTCCTGACCGGCCGGTTGACCGACTCCCTGACGGCCGCCCTGCACCGGATCGGAGTCCCGCCGGACGCCGTCGGTCCGATCGCGGACGCGCCCACCGGCGCGGTGCACGGCGGTGGCGCAGCGGCGGCGGCACTGCCCGGTCCGCTCCAGGAGGCGGTGGACGGCGCCTTCATCGACGGCATCCACCTCGCCGTGCGCTGCGGGGCGGTCGCGCTCGCGGTCACCGCCGTCCTGGTCGCCGTCCTGCTCGGCCGGGCCCGTCCGATCGCCCCGCCGGAGGCCGTCCGTCCTCGGCCGGCGGAGCCGGCCGAGGCCCGTTCCGCCTGATCGGCGATCCGGCCGGCGGCCCGGCCGGGCGCACGGCACGCCCGGACGCGCCCGTCGCACGGGCCGCCGCACCGGCGGCCCGTCGGCGGATGCCCTCGATCGCCGCCTGCGCCCTGCGGGCCAGCTCGCGCCGGGCGCCCGCCCGGGCGGGCTGCGGGCCGGGCGGCGCGATCGGCGGCAGGAAGGTGACGTCGGCGACCAGCCCGCGGGCCGCGACCACCCGGGCGAGCGAGGTGAGCAGCCCGTCGTCCCCGATGAAGGCGGGCACACTGGTCGGCCGCCCGTCCGCCAGCCGGTAGCGGATCGTCACCGGCTGGACGTCGGCGCCCGCCTCCACCGCCGCCTGGAACAGGGCGGGCCGGAACCGGCCGCTCTCCCGCCCGCACCAGGTCGACCCCTCCGGGAAGACGATCACCGGTTGCCCGGAGCGCAGCACTCCGGCCACCGCGGCGACGGTGTCCGGCAGCGTCCGCAGCCGGTCGCGGTCCAGGAAGACGGTGCCGCACCCGGCGATCAGCGGGCCGAGCACCGGCCACTGCCGGACCTCGGTCTTGGCCAGCGACCGGCCCGGCCGACCGGCGGCGAGCAGCGGTATGTCCAGCCAGGACACGTGGTTGGCCACCACCAGCACCCCGCCGTCCGCGCCGGGACCCGGTCCGTCGGGCCCCGCGAGGTGGACGGTCACCCCGAGGGCGCGCAGCACCGTCCGCGCCCAGAGCCGGACCAGCAGGATCCGGGCGCGGTACGGGAACAGCCGGACCGGCAGGCCGAGCACGACCCCCGCCAGCACGGCGGTCAGACAGGCCGCCAGCCGCAGCGCCCGCCGGGGGTGGGAGACCTCCGGCGAGGCCTCGGCCAGGCAGGTCTCGGGCCGGCAGGTCGCCGTGGGCAGCCAGACGCTCATGACGAGGCGCCCGAGGCGGGTACGCCGGACAGGAAGTGCCGCAGGTAGCGCGGGTCGGTGCGCTCCAGCGACAGCAGCACGTACAGGTCGGCGCAGTCGAAGTCCGGGTCGTACGCGGGCTCGCCGCATACCCAGGCGCCCAGCCGCAGGTAGCCTCGGAGCAGGGCCGGCAGCGCGCCCCGCTCGGCGCGCGCCACCCCGGTGGCGTCCCAGCGGCGGTGCGGGGTGACCCGGTACTCCTCGGGCGCCAGGTGCTTGGCGCTGACGGTGTCCCAGACCCGGGCCGCGGTGGCGCCGCCGTCCGCCAGCTCGATCGAGCAGCAGCCGCCGACCCAGGTGTTGCCGGTGTCGGCCAGGTAGCGGGCGATGCCGCCCCACATCAGGTTGATGACGGCGCCGTTGCCCCGGTGGTCCGGGCGGATGCAGGAGCGCCCGAGCTCGACCAGGCCGGGGCGCACCGGCGCGAGCGCGGAGAGGTCGAACTCCCCGTCGGAGTACAGCCGGCCGGCCCGGCGGGCGGCCTCGGGCCGCAGCAGCCGGTAGGTGCCGACGACGGCGCCCTGCTCGCCCTCGCGGACCAGCAGGTGGTCGCAGTACTCGTCGAACGGGTCGACGTCCAGGCCCTCGACCGGGCTGTGCAGCACCGCGCCCAGCTCGGCGCCGAAGACCTGGTGGCGCAGCCGCTGGGCGGCGCGCACGTCGTCCTCGTCGCGGGCGAGGGAGACGGTGTACGCGGCCGGGGCGGCGGGCCGGGGGCGGGGCGCGGGGACCGTCCGGGCGTCGTGGGTGGGGGCGACTGCGGACGGAGCGTACGTGGGGACGGTGGTCATGGCGGACCCTCCAGGGCAGCACGATCGGCGGTGCCGTGGATCACCAGGGCACCGTCCCGGTCCGCAGGCGGTTGGGCATGGACGCGAACCGGTCCCCGTATGTCTCTCCGAGCCGGTTGGCATTTATGTTGCGGCCCGGCGGAGCGCAGATGTGCACCTGTTGAATGGGAACACCCGTGGCCCGGCGGTCACTTGTCCGGCACCCGGCGCTCGCCCGCCGGGGGTGGACAACTCCCGCCGCAGGGGCGTACGGCCGCACCGTGCGCCCCTGCGGAACGATCGCTACGCGCGGCTCAGAACGTCCGCCAGCCCTCCGGGTCGACCCCGCCCGGGACGGCGCCGGCCGGGCCGTACGGCTCGCGGGTGTATACGAAGGAGCCGATGTCGAGGTGGCTGACCGTGCCGTCGGGGTGGCGGACCACCCGCAGGGTCTCGCCCGCGAAGTAGTTCTCCACGCCGGTCCAGGTGCCGTCCGGTTCGGGCCGGAAGCGCGAGCCCCGGCCGGCGGCGGTGAGCGGGGTGAGCTCCAGCACCCGCCCGGGACGCAGCCGCAGGGCGGCCGGCGCGGCGCCCCAGTACCAGGGGCCGGTGAGCTCCAGCGGTTCCGCGTCCACCGCGGGCAGCGGGCGCCACGGTTCGGGCAGCCGGGGCTCCAGTTCGGCGGTGAGCGCGATCAGCTGCGCCGCCAGGGCCGAGGCGCTGGCGGCTCCGCTGGTGGCGTTGGAGAGGGCGTAGGCGGCCAGGCCGTCGGCCTCGCTGATCCACAGGCCCGCCGTGAATCCGGGCATCGAGCCGGTGTGCCCGTACAGCAACCGGCCTTCGTGGCGGCGCAGTTGCAGGCCGAGGCCGTAGCCGCTGGTCCACTCGGCGTCGTCCGGGGCGACGGCCGGGCTGCGCATCTCGGCGAGGGAGTCGGCGGACAGCACCTTGTCGTCGCCGGCCGTCAGGAAGGCCGCCCAGCGGGCCAGGTCGGCGACGGTGGACCAGAGTTGACCGGCCGGGCCCATCAGGCCGGTGTCGGTGAGCGGCTCGGGCAGCAGGACGTCGGCCCAGGGATGGACGGCGAAGCCCCCGGCGTGCGGGTGCTCGGGCAGCAGCGTGGTGCGGTCCATGCCGAGCGGGGCCAGCACCTCGCGGCGCAGCACCTCGCCCCAGGGCTCGCCGCGCAGCTTCGCCACCAGCGCGCCGAGCAACGCGTAGCCGGGGTTGGAATAGTGGTGCAGCCGCCCGGCCGGGTGCTTCAGCGGCCGTTCGGCCTCCAGGAGGTCGCCGAGGTCCGGCCGCAGCGAGCCCTCGGTCCGCTCCCACCAGGGGCCGGGGGTCTCGGCGGTCAGGCCGGAGGAGTGCGCGAGCAGCTGGGCGACGGTCGCCTCGTCGGCGGGGGTGCCGGGCAGGTGGCGCGAGAGCGGGTCGGCGAGGTCGAGCAGGCCCTCGTCGCGCAGCCGCAGCACCAGCACGGCGACGAAGGTCTTGGTGAGCGAACCGATGCGGTACTGGACGTCCGGGGTGGGGGCGTGCCCGTCGACCATGCTGCGGGCTCCGCTCCACACCGGCTGCCCGTCGCGCAGCACCCCGGCGACCATGGAGGGCGTGCGACCCTCGGCCTGGGCGACGGCGAGCCGGTGCAGCAGCGCGCGGCGGGTGGCGGGCAGCAGCTCGGCGGGCAGGTCGGTCATGTGGGCTTCTGGACTCATCGACATATGCACGGACAGTAGCCCAGCCCGGGCCCGGGGCCGACCGATTAATCCGGTCCAGGCCCAGGCCCATGCCCACACCCAGGACCACGCCCCGGCCCCGGTCCAGGCCCCGGCCCCGGTCCAGGCCCGCGCCCCGGCCGCGGGCGAACCGCGCGGCGCCGGGCCGGGTGGAGCGCTCAGCCCGGCAGCGGCGGCAGTTCCGGCCGCTCCAGCCAGGCCTCGAAGAGCGGGCCGAGCGGAGCGGTGGTGTAGCGGGCGGCGTGGGCGCGCAGGTCGGAGGTGGCGACCACGCCGTGCCGGTTGGCGCCCGTCCAGTCCCGCAGCATCGCGAAGAACGCGTCCTCGCCGAGCGTTTGCCGCAGCGCGTGCACCACCAGTCCGCCGCGCTGGTAGAGCCGGTCGTCGAACATCAGCTTCCGGCCCGGGTCGTCGAGCCGGAGGTCCTGCGGCAGCCCGGCCAGCAGCCGGTGCGCGGCGGCGGCGTGGACAGCCGCGCCCGGGCCGCCGGCGTGCTCGGACCAGAGCCACTCCGCGTACTTGGCGAAGCCCTCGTTGAGCCAGATGTGCCGCCAGTCGGCGATCGTGACGCTGTTGCCGAACCACTGGTGGGCCAGCTCGTGCGCGATCAGCCGTTCGTGCTCCCAGCCGGCGCCGAGGTGGTTGGTGCCGAAGGTGGCGACGCCCTGCGCCTCCACCGGGACGTCCAGCTCCTCGTCCGCGATCACCACCGCGTACTCGCCGAACGGGTACGGGCCGAAGACCTCGCCGAAGTACGCCGTCATCTCCGGCTGCCGGGCGAAGTCCCGGGCGAACGCGGCCGCCAGCCGCTCCGGGACGTAGCCGGTCTGCGGCACCGCCGGTCGCACCGCCAGCGGCACCGGCCGGTAGTGCCCGATCGACACCGTCACCAGGTACGTCGGGGTGGGCGCGCTCTGCTCGTACACCCAGGTGGTGCTGGACGCCCTGGTGGTGCGGGTCAGCAGCCGGCCGCTCGCCACCACCGTGAACGGGGACGGCGTGGTGACGGCCAGCTGGTAGGTGGCCTTGTCGGCGGGCCGGTCGTTGCACGGGAACCAGGACGGTGCGCCGACCGGCTGGCTCGCCACCAGCGCGCCCTCGGTCAGCTCCTCCCAGCCCAGGCCGCCCCACGGGCTGCGCACCGGGCGCGGGTTGCCGGTGTAGTGCACCTCGACGGTGAACGCGGCGCCCGGCACGAGCGCCCTGGCCGGGCGGATCCGCAGCTTGCCGCCGCGGTGGGTGTAGCGGGCGGCCCGGCCGTCGACCAGCACCCGGCCGATCCGGAACTCGGCGAGGTCGAGCGCGAACTCCGCCAGCGCCGTGTCCGCCACCGCGCTCAGCCGGGCCGAGCCGGCCAGCCGGTTGGGGCCGGGCCGGTAGTCCAGCGCCAGCTCGTAGCGGTGCACCCGGTAGCGGTGGTCGCCGCTGTTCGGGAAGTACGGGTCCGGGGCACCGGCGGCCGCGGGGACGTGCTTGGGCTTCACGGGGGCGTGCGCTTCCTGCGGGCCGGGACGGGGGGACGGGGAGGTGGTCACGACGTGGTCTGCCACGCCTCGATCGGGTTGCCCAGCCACCGCGTGTCGGCGGGGACGGACTCGGCGCGCATCACCAGCGAGGCCGGGCCCAGCGTGCTGCGCGCGCCCACCGTGCTGCCGGGCAGCACGATGCCGCCCGGGCCCAGGGTGGCGCCCTCGCGGAGGACCACAGTATCCATCCGCATGATCCGGTCGTGGAAGAGGTGCGTCTGCACCACGCAGCCGCGGTTGATGGTGACCCCGTCGCCGAGGGTGACCAGGTCCGCCTCCGGCAGCCAGTAGCTCTCGCACCAGACGCCGTGCCCGACGTGCGCGCCGAGCGAGCGCAGCCACAGGTTCAGCACCGGGGTGCCGGGCACCGCGCCGACCAGCCACGGCACCGCCAGCATCTCCACGAAGGTGTCCGCCAGCTCGTTGCGCCACACGAAACCGCTCCACAGCGGGTGCTCCACCGCGCGGAACCGCCCGACCAGCAGCCACTTGGCCGCCACCGCGACCGCGCAGGCCACCGCGCCGGCCGCCAGCAGGACCAGGCCGGACAGCAGCGCGGCGGTCAGCGGCGAGCCGGCCGCCAGCCAGGACAGCGCCGCCACGGTCAGCAGACCCAGCGCCGCCGAGGCCAGCACCGGCACCAGCCGGCCCACCTCGACCAGCCCGCGCGCCCACAGCAGCCGGGCCGGCGGCTCGTAGGTCAGGCTCTGGTCGGCCTGGTCCGCCGAGCGCGGCAGCCGCATCGGCGGCATGCCCAGGTACGACCCGCCCTTCTTCGCCTTCGCCGGCGTCGCCGACAGCACGCCCACCAGGCCGCGCTTGGGCACCGAGCGGCCCGGCGCGGTCATCCCCGAGTTGCCGAGGAACGCCCGCTCGCCGACCTTCGCCTCGCCGAGCCGCACCCAGCCGCCGCCCAGCTCGTACGGGGCCATCAGGGTGTCGTCGGCCAGGAACGCGCCGTCGCCGACCGTGGTCAGGCTGGGCAGTGCCAGCACCGTGGACACCTCCGCGCCCCGGCCGACCCGCATCCCGAGGGCGCGCAGCCACAGCGGCGTGACCAGTCCGGCGTAGAGCGGGAACAGCACCTCGCGGGCCCGGTCCATCAGCTGGGTGACGGTCCACGCCTGCCAGCCCACCCGGCCGTGCAGCGGGTGCGTCCCGGGCACCAGGCCGATGCTCAGCAGCCGGACCAGCACCACCAGCTGCGCCGCGTACACCGCGCCGAACGCCAGTGTGGCGGGCAGCAGCCCGAGCAGCGCGCCGCCGAGCGCCGGGCCGAGGGCCGCGCCCTGGTCGACGAAGCGGGAGAGCACGGCCAGCGCGGCGAGCGAGGGCAGCACCGGCAGCAGGCCGAGCACGGCACCGCTGGCGCCGTACAGCGAGGCCCAGCGGGCCCGGCGGACCGGGCGGTCCTTGGGCCAGGTGCGCTCGGCGCGGCCCAGCTTGACGGCGGGCGCGCCGCCCCAGCGCTGGCCGGTCGGCACCTGGCCGGTGACGCTGGAGCCGGCCGCCACCTGGGCGCGCTTGCCGACCCGGGCGCCGGGCAGCAGGGTCGAGCGGGTGCCGACCACGGCACCGGAACCGATCTTGACCTGGCCGATCAGCAGCCGGTCGCCGTCCAGCCAGTAGCCGCACAGGTCCACCTCGGCCTCGACCGCGCAGCCGCGGCCCAGCTTCAGCATCCCGGTGACCGGCGGCAGCGAGTGCAGGTCCACCTCGGGCGCCACCTTGGCGCCCAGCACCCGGGCGTAGCGCACCAGCCAGGCGCCGGACAGCGAGTCCGCGCCGCTCAGCTCGGTGAGCCGCTCGGCGGTCCACAGCCGCAGGTGGACCGAGCCGCCGCGCGGGTGGCTGCCCGGGCGCACGCCGCGCAGCAGCAGTCGGGCGCCTCCCGCCGCGAGGGCCAGCCGGCCCGGCGGGGTGTACAGCGCGAGCGCGCCCGCGCCGACCCACCACCACGAGGCGGTGGGGGCCCACGGGAAGTCGCCGAGGTGGGTGAGGAGGTTCCCGGCGGCCAGCAGGGCGACCGTCCAGCGCAGGCCGACCACGGTGAACAGCGGGACCAGCAGGAACAGCTGGAGCAGCTTGGCCCTGGTCGGCACCAGGGCGACGGTGCGGGCCTCGGTGCTCTCGCCGGCGGTGCGCTCCAGGTGCCGGGCGAGCTTGCGCAGCGTCGGGTGCTGGTAGATGTCCAGCACCGCCGCGCTCGGGTAGCGGGTGCGCAGCAGGGTGGTCAGCCGGGCGGCGGCCAGGCTGCCGCCGCCGATCGCGAAGAAGTCGTCGCGCGGGCCGCCGACCCGGACGCCGAGGATCTCCGACCACTGCTCGGCCAGCCAGGCCTCGGTGCCGTACAGCTCCTCGCTCGGGCCGGCGCTCTCCAGCTCCGGCAGCGGCCACGGCAGGGCGTTGCGGTCGACCTTGCCGGAGGTCCGGGTGGGCAGGGTCTCGACGGTCGCCAGCAGCGGCACGAGGGCGGCCGGCAGCTCGGCGCGCAGCCGTTCGACGGCCTGCTCGCGGTCGAAGCCGTCCTGGACCACCAGGTAGCCGACCAGCAGCTGGTTGCCGCCGCGCGCGGTCCGCACGGCGGCCGCCGCGCCCGCCACACCGGGCAGGGCCTGCAGGGCCGCGTCGACCTCGCCGAGCTCGATCCGGCGGCCGCCCAGCTTGATCTGCTCGTCGGTGCGGCCGAGGAAGAGCAGACCGGCCGGGTCGGCCTGGACCAGGTCACCGCTGCGGTAGGCGCGCTCCCAGCCCAGCGAGGGCAGCGGTGCGTACTTCTCGGCGTCCTTCTCCGGGTCGAGGTAGCGGGCCAGGCCCACGCCGCCGATCACCAGCTGTCCGGTGCCGCCGGGGGCGACCGGCACACCGGCCTCGTCCACCACGGCGAGGTCCCAGCCGTCCAGCGGCAGGCCGATCCGCACCGGGCCCTCGCCGGTCAGCAGGGCGGCGCAGGCGACCACGGTGGCCTCGGTGGGGCCGTAGGTGTTCCACACCTCGCGGCCCTCGGTGACCAGGCGCTGCACCAGCTCGGGCGGGCAGGCCTCGCCGCCGAAGATCAGCAGGCGCACCTCGTTGAGCGCCTCGGCCGGCCACAGCGCGGCCAGGGTCGGGACGGTGGAGACCACGGTGATCTCCTGCTCGGCCAGCCAGGGGCCGAGGTCGGCGCCGCTGCGCACCTGGGAGCGGGGGACCGGCACCAGGCAGGCGCCGTGCCGCCAGGCCAGCCACATCTCCTCGCAGGAGGCGTCGAAGGCGACCGAGAGGCCGGCCATCACCCGGTCACCGGGGCCGATCGGCTCCTCCTGGAGGAAGAGCGCGGCCTCGGCGTCCACGAAGGCGGCGGCGTTGTGGTGGGTGACGGCCACGCCCTTGGGCTTGCCGGTCGACCCGGAGGTGAAGATGATCCAGGCGTCGTCGGCCGGGGTGGGGCGGCGTTCCAGGGCGGGAGCGCGCTCGCCGGTGGTCGCCAGGCCGCGGTCGGCGCCGAGCACGGCGGCGACGGCGGCCTCGCCGAAGACCAGCTCGGCGCGCTCGTCCGGGTCCTCGGCGTCCACCGGGACGTAGGCGGCGCCGGCGGCGAGCACCGCGAGGATCGAGACGTAGAGGTCGTTGGTGCCGGAGGGCACGCGCACGCCCACCCGGTCGCCCGGGCCGATCCCGACGGCGGCCAGCCGGCGGCGCAGCTGCTCGACCTCGGTGGCCAGCGCGCGGTAGCTGAGCACGGTGTGCCCGTCGTCCAGGGCGGGCTCGTCGGGGTGGGCGCGCACGGTGGCGTCCAGCACGTCGACCAGGGTGCGCGGGGCGGCGGCCGGGCGGCCGGGGAACAGGGCGTGGGCCTGCTGCGGCCGTGGCTGCGGCTCTGGTTCCGGCTGCGGCTCTGGTTCCGGGTCCGGCTGCGGTGGCGCGGGCGGTGCGGCCTGGGTGGGCTGCTGCGGTGGCGTGGCGTACTGCTCAGGGTGGCTCGGTTCAGCTGTCATGGCAGCCGTGCGCTCCTCGTCCTCGCCCCGTTCCGACCGATGCCCGGCCCCTGGGGCGGTGGGAGCACCGCCTGATCGGGTGACCCCACTCCGGGGCCGGAGCGGACAACCTGACCGATGGTAGTCCCGGGGCGGCGAGCGGACAGGAGCGGACACTCGGCCCAACTGGCGCCCAAATGGCCGAATCTGACAGAAGGTCAGTCAATAACTGACGCCTCTTGATGCGGAAGTGATGGGGCGTCAGCAGAATTGACGGATCGTCAGGTCGATTTTCCGACCGTGACCCATGCCACAGCGATTCCTGCTCCCTTCGGGTGGCGGGAGGCGGCGGGCCGGGTTTCCCGGGCCGATTTCTCCGGTCCGGGCC
>NZ_JBHVJT010000046.1:42018-76104 GCF_042798815.1 Kitasatospora sp. NPDC057738
ACCCATCGTCGTGCTCTCCTGCCTTATTGGGGGGGGGGGGGGCGGGGTGCTTTTCCTTTGTGCTTCTTTCTCTCTTCCCTTCCCCCCCCCCTCCCCCCTGCCCGGTGGTCAGCGGAACCGGTGCAGGTTCTCGCCGAGGAAGGCCTCCAGGGTACGCGGGGCGCGTCCGGTGAGGCCAAGGAA
Organism: Kitasatospora sp. NPDC057738; assembly: GCF_042798815.1. Taxonomy (NCBI): domain Bacteria; kingdom Bacillati; phylum Actinomycetota; class Actinomycetes; order Kitasatosporales; family Streptomycetaceae; genus Kitasatospora; species Kitasatospora sp. NPDC057738. The sequence continues at coordinate 42,202 of NZ_JBHVJT010000046.1, forward strand.
GGAGCCGTCCGGGGTCTCCTTGCGGACCACCGCGAGCTGCTGGATCTCCACCACGTGGGTGGCGAGCCAGGGCGGCATCCCGGCCCGGCCGACCAGGTGGGCGTGCAGGTCGGACGGGCTCAGGTCGAGGTAGCGGACCGGCCGGCCGAGCAGCTCGCCCAGCAGTGCGGTGAGCTCCGGATAGCTGTAGGCCCGCCCGCCGGTGAGCGGGTAGGTGCCGCCGGCCAGCTCGGGACGGGTGAGCACCTCGGCCGCGGCGTCCCCGATGTCCCGGGCGTCCACGTAGTTGCACCGCGCCTGGCCCATCGCGCCGTGCACCACCCCGGCGGCGGCGATGCCGGGCGCCAGGAGCAGCAGCTTCTGCATGAACGCGTACGGCCGCAGGACGGTGGTGGTGATGCCGCAGGAGCGCAGCCGCTCCTCGATCAGGTGGTGGCCGCGCGAGACGGCGACGGGGGAGTCCGGCTCGGCGGCGGGTGCGGAGACCTTGACGATGTGCTCCACGCCGCAGTCCACCGCGGCCTCGATCGCGTTCAGCTCGTACCGGACCTGCTGCGGGCCGTTGGCCATGGTGAGGAAGAGCTGGTGCGCACCGCGGAACGCCGTACGAAGGGAGGCCGGGTCGGCGGCGTCGGCCGGGAGGGTGGCGGTCCGGGCGAGCGTGTGCTCGTCGAGGCCGGCGGCCAACCGGGCGGGGTCGCGGCTGAGGGCGCGGCTCGGTGCGCCGAGGGCGGCGAGGCTGCGCAGGGTGGCGCCGCCGGTGGCGCCACCGGCGCCCATGATGACGATCATGACGTCTGCCTTTCGGGGTGGAGTGTGTTTTCGGGGCGGGGCGCGTTTCCGGGCTGGGACGCGGTTCCGGCTTGGGGCGCGGCGGGGAGTCGGTGCTGCGCCGTGCGGGCCGGGCGGCTGCCGCGCCAGTGCCAGGTGGTGATGGTGGCGGCGATCGCCGAGGAGACCGGTAGGTCGATCGGCAGCCGGCGCGGCCAGGGGCTGTCGGCGAGGGCCGGGACGTGCGGCAGCCAGCGGGCGGCGGCGAGGCCGACCGCCAGGCCGAGGGCGGCGGCGACCAGGCCGAGGGCGGCGGCCGCGAGCGGGCGAGGGGTCCGGGCGGGCCGGGTGCGGACGGGGCGGCGGCGCAGCACGGCGCCGAGTGCGGCGGCCACCAGGGCGGAGGTGCCGCCGATGGTGGTGAGTGCGGCGGCCACCAGCTGCGGCTGGCCGGTGACGGCTCCGCCGGTCCCGGCCATGGCGGCGGGCATGACGTAGGCGACCAGGACCTCGCGCCACAGGACGAAGGGCGGGGGAGCGCCCGGGGCCTTCTTGCTCATGGGGTCGGTTCTTCCTCTCGCTTTTGGTTAGGTACCTAAGTATTTGTGCTTAGGTGCCTAACTATTGGGGCTAAAGGGAGGCGGACCGCCATTCGGCGGCCCGCCGGGGGGTGGATCAGTCCTCGGTGAGTGCGTCCATGCCCGCGACCACCCGGGCCAGCAGGTCCAGGAAGGTGGCGCGCTCCTCGACGGAGAGGCCCCCGACCAGTGCCTGCATTCGGGTGAAATGCGCGGGGGCCAGCTCCCGCAGCTTGTCGGCGCCCCGCGCGGTGAGGATCACCACGTTGCCGCGGCCGTCCTCGGCGGACGGCCGGCGGGCCACCAGGCCCTCCCGCTCCAGGCCGTCGACCAGGCCGGTCACGGTCGCCCGGGAGACGCCGAGACTCGCCGCGAGCTGGGAGGGCGACTTCTCGCCGCCGTGGTCCTCCAGGTCCGCCAGCAGTCGGTAGCGGCCGGTGGAGAGGCCGAAGCGGCCGAAGTGCACCTCGCCGGCCTGGCCGATCCTGGCGCCCGCCGCCATAAGCCGGGCCGCGACCAGGACCGCCTGCGGGTCGGCCGCGAGGCCGTAGCGGGCGATCTGGCGGCGGGCCTGATCGAGGCTGGGGGCCGTGGGGCCACCCTCGGGGTGCTGGGTCACAAGAAGTAATATGGCGCCTAACCTGATTCCCGGTCAAGTCGAACCACGGACTGATGGCTAAAGGCTGTCCCGTAACTGCTGGCCTGCTCCCGCGTTGGTCACGGCATGGGTGGGGTGATCTCGGCGAGCGATCCGATGTGGATCGAGCCGTTCTCGGGGTTGAGCGAGTCGCAGTTCCGCAAGCTGGTCGCGTTGGTACGCCGTCGTGGCGGTGACGTCCAGCGCGGCCGGCCGTGGCGGCTACGCCTGGAGGACCGGGTGCTGTGGTCGCCGCTTACTGGCGGACCAACCTGACCTTGCGGCAGGTCGCCCCATTGTTCGGGATCTCGAAGTCCGCTGCGGACCGGGTGCTGGACCACCTCGCACCACTGCTGGCGATCCCGCCCGCCCGCCGGCCGCGGCGGGACACCGTACTGATCGTGGACGGCGCCCTGGTGCCCACCCGCGACCGAACGATCGCGGCCTCCGGCAAGAACTACCGGTACTCGACCAACCAGCAGGTGGTGATCGACGCCAACAGCCGATTGGTCGTCGCCGTCGGCCTGCCCCTGCCGGGCAACCGCAACGACTGCCGGGCCTTCGCCGAGTCGGGCGTCGACCGTGCCTGCCGGCACGCGCCGGTCCTGGCGGGCGGCGGCTACCAGGGGACCGGCGCCCTGATTCCGCACCGGCGCCGTCGCGGACAGGAGCACCTCACGCCCGAGCGGGAAGCCGACAACGCCGTCCACCGCAGGGCCCGGGCCCGGGTCGAGCACGTCTTCTCCCGGTTGAAGAACTGGAAGGTTCTTCGCGACTGCCGCCTGCGCGGAGCCGGCGTGCACCACGCGATGCCGGGCATCGCACGGCTCCACAACCGTGCGCTCAGCGGATGAGCTGGTCCCGCCGCACCGTGAACTCCTCAAGTCCGTTCGGCGTCGTGACGCCGTGCACTGAGGTGGAGACGGTGACAAACTCGTCATCCCCCGCCAGACCATGGCCCTGGGTGATCGCGCAGGCGACGGTGACCTCCACCGGATACGGAGTATCCGGGCTGAGCTCGCCCATCGCCGCGAAGATCGGGGCCTTGTCGAACAGCGACCAGCGCCGTCCCGCCGCATCCGTGAACTGAACCTCGACCACCCCGGGCCACGGCTCATCGTCCACCCAGCGGACCGCCTCACACTGCAGCTCAAGCACGAACGCCCCCACAGCTGGCCAAGGTCATCAACGAGCGCCAGTATGCCGCGAGACGTCAGGCCCCGGTTACGGGACAACCTTTAGGCGGCACGGGGAGCGATCCTGGGCGGCGTCCAGTCGGCGTGCCGCAGGGCGGTCCGGACCATCGCGCCGGGCGGGGTGAGCCGGATCGCGGCGTTGCGCAGGCCGACCGCCAGCGGGTGGGCGAGCTGCTGGCCCATCCGGCCGGCCCGGCGGGCATCGCGGGCCACGGTCTGGCTGCGCGGGCGGCGGGCCGCGTCGTAACGCGCGAGCGCGCCCTCGACCGTCCGGGTCCCGGTGAGTGCCGCCGCCAGGGTCACCGCGTCCTCCAGCGCCTGGCAGGCGCCCTGGCCGAGGTGGGGCGTCATGGCGTGCGCCGCGTCGCCGAGCAGCGCGATCCGGCCCGATACGTAGGACGGCAGCGGCGTGGCCAGCTCGTTGACGTCGTGGTGCAGTACCGCCTCCGGCCGGGTCGCGGTCAGCAGCGAGGGGATCGGCTCGTGCCAGCGTGCGAAGCGGCGGCGGACCTCGGCCAGCGGGTCCCGGTAGCGGACCCCGGCCGGGGCGTTCAGGACCGCGTGCCACTCGGCGGTGCCGTCCGGGAAGGCGATGTGGCCGAACTCGGCGCCGTGGCCCCAGGTCAGCTCGAAGTCGGCCTTCAGGCCGTCGACCGGACGCTCGGTGATCGCCCGCAGCACCGTCGAACCGCTGTAGGCGGCGCCGGGGTGGTCGGGGAAGAGGCGGCGCCGGAGACGGCTGTTGACGCCGTCGGCCGCCACCAGGAGGTCGGCCTCCAGGGTCGTGCCGCCGAAGCCGGCCCGGACCCGGAACGGCCGGGTGGTGTCCACCTCCGTCACCTCGGAGCCGACGATCAGGGTGGCGGCGGGCAGCGCCTCGCGCAGGACGCGGTGCAGGGCCGCGCGGCGGATCCCGACGATCGGGGCGCCCAGCTCGCGCTCCAGCGCCGCGCCGTCCATCGCGGCGAGCCGGCGGCCGTCCGGGGTCCGGGTGCCGCCGGTGTACTGGCGGCGGGCGGCCGCCTCGACGGCCTCGCCGACCCCCAGGGCCGCGAGCGCGCGCATCCCGTTGGCGGCCAGCGAGATGCCGGCGCCCGCATCCTCCAGGACGTCCGACCGCTCGACCACGGTCACGTCCCACCCCGCCAGCCGGAGCCCGATGGCGGACGCCAGCCCGCCGATGCCGCCCCCGACCACCACCGCGCTGTTGCTGCTCATGCCCGGTCCTTCCCGTGTCGTCGCGCTGTCTTCTACAGCTGTAGAAGGAGCGTACTACGGGGCTGTCGGTGGACGGAGGCGGGCCGGGGTGGTGGGCCGGGGTGGCGCGTTGGCCGCCCGGCCGCTTGGCTGGTTGGCCGTGGGGGTGGCGAGGGCCAGCGGTCGGCGGTGGGTGGCCGGAGGTCGGTGGTTGACGGCCGGCCCGGACCGAGGCGGTGCGCGGCGGGCGCCCCGGCCCCGGTAGAAAGGAGGGATGCGGCGAAACGAGGACCAGAAGCGGGACGATGCGGGGCGGCCGGACCGGCGCACGGTACTGGCAGACGCCGCGATCGGCGTGCTGGCGGACCTCGGCGTGCGCGGACTGACCCACCGGGCGGTCGACGCGGCGGCCGGGCTGCCGCTCGGGACCACCTCGGCCTACCTGCGGACCCGGCAGGCCCTGCTCACCGCGCTGGTGCGACGGCTGGTGGAGCTGGATCAGGGCGAGCTGCACGCCATGGGGGAGCAGGTGCCGGTCCGTTCGGCGGCGGAGCTGTCCGACGGGATCGCGGAGTTGGCGCGGCGCCGCCTGTCCGGGGGCGGGCGGCGGCGCTCGCTCGCCAGGTACGCCTGCGCGGTGGAGAGCGTCCGCGATCCCGAGCTGCGCGAGATCCTCGTCCCGCGGGAGAACGCCGGGCGCGCCGCCGTCCGTGACTTCCTCGCCGCGCAGGGCGTGGCCGACCCCGACGGGCGGACGGCCGTGCTGCTGGCCTGCATCGACGGCCTGGTCTTCGAGCACCTGGTGGGCGGTGGCGAGCCCGGGGCGGACGCGATCCAGGGGCTGGTGGCGGCCGCCCTGCGGGGAGCGGTCGCGAGCTGAGCCTCGCCGGCCCAGCTCGTGCGACTCGCCCTGTCCGCCCGGCCCGTGTCGGCCGGGCGGACAAGGCGGACAGGGCGGGGCCGCCGGGGGCGTGTCCGGCGGTCCGTCGCCTGATCAGGAATCGGGCCTGTGCGGGTGCCTCAGCTCGGAGGCGTAGCCGGCGAGCAGGATGCGCAGCGTGCGGTGGAAGCACTGCTCGGAGTCGAGACCCTCTCCGGTGGCGAAGGCCTGCGCGAGGTGGGGGTAGACCTCCAGGTCCAGGGCGGCGAACTGTTCGGGCCGGAGCTCGGCGCACTCGTGGTGGGGCGTCTCGCCGGCCTCGCCCAGCGTGTGCCCGATGGTCCACCGGACGACGGAGTTGAGCACGTCGAGCGCGTCTCCGAGTGGGACGCCGTCCTTGTGGAGCACGGCGATGCCGCGCTCCAGCAGGGCGAGGGCGACCGGCGTGGCGACCGGCCGGGTGGCCAGCACGGTGAGTATGGCCGGATGGTCGAGCAGCAGTCGGCGCAGCTCGACGGCGAAGTCCCGGACCACCTCCGTCCACGGGCCGTCGGGCTCGCCGAACAGGCTTCCCGCCGACAGCTCCAGCAGGCGCTCCACCATGCCGTCGAGCAGGGCCGTCCTGCTGGGGACGTAGTAGTAGAGCGTCATCCCCTCGACGCCGAGCGCCGCACCGAGCTTGCGGTTGGAGAGCGCGGCGAGGCCGTGTTCGTCCACGTAGGCGAGTGCGGCGTCGATGACCTTCTCGCGGGTCAGCCCCGTCCGTGGGCGGGTGCGCCGGGTCGGCATCGGTTCCTCCTTCACCCCAATGGGCTCCACCGGGGCTGTGCGGTCCGGGCCTTGACGAGTCTTGCACTGCAAGAGAACCACATCCGACCTCGACTTCTTGCGCTGCAAGAAGTCTCTGGGGAGGGTGTCGTGCAGCTTGTCGTCGTCATGGTCCGCAGGCTCAACGGGGACGTGGAGTGCGGAGGGTTCCGCAGGGCGTGGATCCCGGAGGGCCCGTCGCGGCCGGTCGCACAATAGCGGCGCTCCGAGGGAGGTGGTCGCCCGGGGCGTCCGAGCCTCTGTTCGGCTCCGCCGAACCCGGGCCGACCGACGACTTCGAGTGACATGGCATCAGGTCAATCAACCGTCAAGTTGGTTCATTCACAGAATATTTCGCGAGGAGTTCTGTGTCGGGTGGATGATTTACGCCGCTCTAAGGTCTTCCCACGGAGATCTCCGGCTGACAGGCTGGGGCCGCCCTTTCAGTACGGAGGAGGTTCCTTGTCCCGCATATCCACGCTGGCCGGAGCGGTCACCTGCGCTCTCGCACTTGTCACCGGCACCGCCGTCGCCGCGTCGGCGGCGCCCATCGACCAGGCCCCGGGTCTGGCCGAGGCGAAGGTCGACCCTGTCGCCTGGACGCCGTGCAACCCCGACCCGACCAAGCCGGACCCCGGCATCTACGACTGCGCCGTTTACCCCGTGCCGCTGGACTACGACAAGCCGAAGGGTGAGAAGGTCGGCATCGCCATGATGCGGCGGCGGGCGAGCGACCCGTCGAAGCGGATCGGCTCGCTGTTCCTCAACCCCGGTGGCCCGGGCGGCAGTGGTTACCTGTGGGCGACGACCGCCCGCTTCGGTGCCGAGGTGCAGTCGAAGTTCGACCTGGTCGGCTTCGACCCGCGCGGTGTGGCCCGGAGCAACCCGCTCAAGTGCTTCAAGACCCAGGAGGACGCCGACGCGGTCACCAACCGCATGGTCGGCGTGCCGGTCACCAAGGCCGAGATCAACGAGACGCTCGACGCGGACCAGGACTACACCGACGCCTGCAGCAAGAACGCCGGCCCGCTGATCGAGCACATGTCGACCATCAACGTGGTGCGCGACCTGGACCGGATGCGCCGCGCCGTCGGTGACTCCCAGCTCACCTTCGCCGGGTTCTCCTACGGCACCCTGATCGGTTCGACGTACGCCAACATGTACCCGAACAAGGTGCGCGCGATCATCGTCGACGGCAACGTCGACCCGGACCTGCGCCTGCACAACGGCCTGGAGTACGACCGCCAGCGGGCGAACGGCTTCGAGATCGCCCTGGACGAGTTCCTCAAGCGCTGCCAGGCCGCCGGCGCCCCGCGCTGCGCCTTCGGCGACGGCGACACCCGGGCCAAGTTCGACCAGCTCCGCGACCACCTGCGGACCAGCCCGATCACGCTGCCGAACGGCTCCAAGGTGACCCTGAGCACCTTCACCGGGGAGGTGGCCAGCGCCCTGTACTCGCAGGCCAAGCTGGCCCCGCTGGCCAAGTCGCTCCAGGCGACCTACCAGGTCTTCCAGAAGCCGGCCGGGAACGCCCTGCTGGCCCCGCAGGCGAACGTCTCGGACGAGGACGCCAACCTGCTCTCGGTGGACGTCCCGCGGGCGGCCCTGCGGGAGGCCCCGGTCGACTCCGAGTACACCGCGGACGACTCCTACCTGGCCGTCAACTGCCAGGACAAGCCGTACCCCTCCAACGACCGGGTGTTCGCGAACGCGGCCAAGGCCTGGGAGAAGGACATGCCGACCTTCGGTCGCTACCAGGCCTTCGACGCGCCGGCGTGCGCGAGCTGGCCGGCCCCGGCCCGGGACGCCGAGCGCTTCTCCGGCCCGTGGAACAAGAAGACCTCCAACACCGTGATGGTGATCGGCAACCTCTACGACCCGGCCACCCAGTACAAGTTCGCCCAGCGGATGCAGCAGGAGCTGAGCAACGCGGTGCTGGTCAGCGTCGACTCGATCGAGCACTGCGCCGTGGGTCGCAGCCAGGCGCTGAACAAGCTGGTCACCCGCTACCTGGTGGACGGCACCGCGCCGGCCGCCGGCCAGCTGCTGAAGCCGGACGCGGAGATCTTCCCGGCGGTCTGACGGAACGGCCCCCGGTGACCCGGGGGAGGAGTTGACGGTCGTGGTGGTCGGCGGTGCTGCCGGCCACCCCGACCGTGCTTTACGGGCGATTTCCCGGAGCGCCCGGAAGGCCCGGGGAATGCGGCAGTGGATCGTCATCGAACCTCCGGTGGAGCGGATTCCTGCGAGTCTTCGGCGACCGTAGCCCATGCCACTGACAATCGGCTTCCGGTGCGACGGCGAAGGTCACGGCCGGTAAGGGCCACGGAAAATGACGTACTGTCACACTATTCAATAACCAATTCCCGCGCCCGGGTATCCGTGTTAGCGTGCGGGCCGCCGACTTCTCTCGAACTCGGGAAAGTGAGGGCGGGCCATGCAGGACGAATTCTCCCGACGGGGTTTCCTGGGCGGTGCCGGCGCGGCGGCCGCCGGGATCACCGTCGCTTCCACTGGCGCGGCGGCAGGCGCGGCGGCGGCCGGGGACGCGCACCGGGAGCTGCCGCAGGGGCGGTCGGTGCTGCCGGGCGATCCCCGGTACCGGACCCTCGCCCAGGGCTTCAACCAGCGGTGGAGCAGCACCCCCGCGTACATCCGGCTGGTGGGCAACGAGGCGGACGCGGTCGCCGAGCTGAACCGCGCGCTGGACGCCGGGCTACGGCCGACGGTCCGCGGCGGCGGGCACTGCTACGAGGGTTTCGTCGACAACGACGGGGGCGTCATCCTCGACCTCGGCACGATGCGCGGCGTCGCCGCCTCGACCGACAAGTTCGGCCGGCCCACGTACGGGGTCGAGGGCGGCGCGACCAACTGGGACGTCTGCACCACGCTGTTCCGCGAGTACGCCGTCGCCCTGCCCGCCGGGTCCTGCTACTCGGTCGGCGCGGGCGGGCACGTCTGCGGCGGCGGGTACGGCCTGCTCTCCCGACGGCACGGGCTCACCGTGGACCACCTCGTCCAGGTCGACGTGGTCACCGTCCGGGGCGGTCGCGCGGTGGTGACGCAGGCGCACCGCGAGGACGCGCAGGGCTCGCCCGAGCAGGACCTCTTCTGGGCCCACACCGGCGGCGGGGGCGGGAACTTCGGGGTGGTGCTGCGGTACCACTTCGCCTCGGACGTACCCCGGCCGCCGCCCCGGGTCTGGTTGAGCAGCGTGGCCTGGCCCTGGGCCGAACTGCTCGCCCGGCCCGAGGACTTCGAGACCCTGGTGGCCAACTTCGGCGCCTTCATGGCCGAGCACAGCGGCCCGCGGGAGCCGGTGTACCAGGGGCTGTTCGCGATCCTCAAGCTCACCCACCACTCCAACGGGAACGTCGTCCTGTTCAGCCAGTGGGACGGCGAGGACCCGGGCCCGCTCGACGCGTTCGTGGCGGCGGTCGAACGAGGGATGACGACGCGATCGACGGTGCAGACCCGGGCGGCCGGCGGGCTGTTCCTGCCCTACCCGGACAAGCGGCGCCAGATGCCCTGGTTCCAGGCGACCATGACGCTCAACCCCTCGGGCGACAACCAGCGCGGCAAGTACAAGTCGGCCTACCACCGCGAGCCGTTCGCACCGGAGCAGATCGCCGCCTTCCGGGACTGGTTGGTGCGCGACATCGAAGGGGCGGACCTCTCGAACACGCTGGTCCAGATCGACTCCTACGGTTGCCGGATCAACACCCGCAGTCCCGAGGAGACGGCCGTCCCGCAGCGCGACTCGATCATGAAGCTGCAGTACCAGACGTACTGGACGGACCCGGCCGAGGACGAGAAGCACCTGGCCTACCTGAGCGGGCTGTACCGCGACGTCTACCGGGGGACGGGCGGGGTCCCGGAGGTCGACACCGCGACGGACGGCGCCTACGTCAACTACCCGGACAACGACCTGGGTACCGCCGACCAGCCCGACCCTGCCTACCCGCGCCTCTATTACAAGGGCAACTATCCACGGCTGCAGCGCGCCAAGGCCCACTGGGACGAGAAGGAGGTGTTCCACCATGCCCAGTCCATCATCCCGGCCGAGTCCTGAGCAGTGAGCCCTGAGCAGTGGGCCCAGAGCCCAGAGTCCTGAGCCCAGAGCCTTGAGCGCTGAGCCCGAAAGCCGGTGCCCCGAAGGCGTGGGGAGGCGCCCCCGCAACCCCACGCCCGTGACACGACCCGGGCCCGCTCCGTTACGCGGCCCGCTCCGTCTCCTCCTCGACGATCCGTCCGTCCCGGACCTCGATCACCCGGTCGGCGAGCCCCATCAGCGTCGGGTCGTGGGTGGCGACCAGCACCGTGACGCCCTCGCTGCGCACCACCGCGCGCAGCAGCTCCATGATCGAGCGGCCGGTCTCGGAGTCCAGCTGACCGGTCGGCTCGTCGGCGATGATCAGGCTGGGCTCGTTGGCCAGCGCACGGGCGATGGCGACGCGCTGCTGCTGGCCGCCGGACAGCTCGCCGGGGCGCTGGTTGGCGTGGTCGGCGAGCCCGACCAGGGCGAGCAGGGTGTGGGCGCGCTCCTCGCGTTCGGCGGCCGGGGCCTTGCGCAGTCGCATGGGCACGCCGACGTTCTCGGCGGCGGTGAGCATCGGGATCAGCCCGAAGGACTGGAAGACGAAGCCGATCCGCTCCCGCCGCAGGGCGAGTCGACCGTCCTCGTCCAGCCCGGCGAGGTCGATGCCGTCCAGCGCGATGCTGCCGCCGGTCGGCGTGTCCAGGCCGCCGACCAGGTTGAGCAGGGTGGTCTTGCCGGAGCCGGACCGGCCCTTGAGTGCGGCCAGTTCTCCGCGGCCGACGGTGAACGACACGCCGCGCAGGGCGTGCACGGTCCGCTCGCCGGTGCCGAAGCTGCGGCGGAGATCGGTCACGGCCACCATCGGCTGGGTGGTGGCGGTGTCGGCGGTGTCGGCGGTGGCGGCCTGATGCTGCGTCATGCGACGTCCCCCCTGTGGGCGTGGCGGCCCGGTTGTAGCCGGGTCCCGTCCGGGTCTACGGATATGTCTGTTCCGGTGGTTCACCTTCCCGGGCGGGAATCCGAGAAGAGGGCGTCCCGGGCCAAAAGGGCGCGCCGAAGCCGGAGTTGTGAAGTGTGCATGGCATTCAAGTGGGGGCATCCCCGGCCGGGATGCTATCAATGAAAGGAATTTGCTCACTGGTTACTTGATTCGCGCAAGTCCCTTCCGTTCCTGGATCGAATCTGACAGCATCGTCCGCTATCCGGCGACCGATTGCCGGTGATCAATGCGCCGGTGTGCTCGCGATGTGTCCGTCTGTGGCCGATTTGTACTCGGGCCGGATCGATGAGCGGGGCCCGGGGATGCAACCGGGGACGTAATCCGGGGGAGGAACTTGATGCTCGGCTTCGTCGTGCGCCGACTGCGCGGGCGAGTGCCGCTGGCTGCCGCTGTCCTGTTTGCGGTGCTGATCACCACGTCTGTGCTGACCGCCTTGGTGGCCTTCAACAGCAGCGTCGGTGAGGCCGGCCTGCGGCAGGCGCTCCAAGGGTCCGGTCACGCCCGGACCACGGTGGCGGTGACCGGTGAGCACGGGCTCGACCAGCGGTCCAAGGACGAGGCGGCGCTCGCCGCCTACCGGCAGAAGCTCTTCGGAGACCTGCCCGTCCACACCGACAGCCTGACGCGCAGCCGTTCCTACAGCCTGCCGGTCTCCGGCGCCGCTGCTGACGGCACACCCGTGACCGGCACGCCCGCGACCGGAACGCCCGCAACCGGCACGCCCGCGACCACCACGCCCGCGACGGGCAGCGGCGCGGGCAGCGCCCCCGGCGCCCCGCTCGACCTCACGGTCCTCGCCGACCTCGACCGCGGCCGGGTCCAACTGGTGGCCGGCGCCTGGCCGGGTGCCGCCACCGTGCCGGTGCAGTCCGCCGCCCCGGAGGCCGCCGTCCCGCAGAGCCTGCTGCGCCGGCTCGGTCTGACCGAGCAGGCCCTGCCCGCCGAGGTCCGGCTCGTCGACCGGAACGACGGCAAGCCGCTGACCGTCCGGATCACCGGCGTCTACCGGGCCACCGACCCGACCGCCCCGTACTGGCGGATCGACCCGGTCGGCGGCCACGAGATCGAGGTCGGCGGCTTCACCACCTTCGGCCCGATGATGGTCGACCGGAGCGCCTTCGCCACGGCCGGCCTGGTCCAGGGCGGCGTCGGCTGGTCGCTGGACGCCGACTTCTCCGGCGCCGACCGGGCCGCCGCGCAGGCCGTCGGCAACCGCGCCCAGCACCTCTCCGAGGAACTGCGCGGCACCGCCTCGCTCGGCGCGACGACCGACCTGCCGGACATCATGCGCGAGCTGTCCGACAGCATGGTGGTCGCCCGGTCCACCCTGCTGATCGGCGCCCTCCAGCTGGCGGTGCTCGCCGCGGCGGCCCTGCTGCTGGTCGTCCACCTGATCGCCGCGCGGCAGGAGTCCGAGAACGAGATCCTCGCCGCGCGCGGCGCCTCGGCCTTCAGGCTCGGCTCCTTCACCGCCCTGGAGTCGCTGCTGCTGGCCCTGCCCGCAGCGGTCTTCGCACCACTGCTGACCCCGTTCCTGGTCCGCGCGCTGGCCGGCCTCGGCAGTTCCCGCCAGGTCGCCCTGGACACCGGCATCAGCTGGTCGCTCTGGCCGGTGGCCGTGATCTGCGCGTTCGCCTGCATCCTGCTGGCCACCGTGCCCAGCGTGGTGCGCGGCGTCGGTGCCGCGCTGCGCCGCCGGGCCGGACGCCGTCAGGCCGTGGTCTCCGGCGTCGCCCGCAACGGCGGCGACCTCGCCGTGCTCGCCCTGGCCGTGCTCGCCTACCAGCAGCTCGACCAGTACGGCGGCGGGCTGTCCCCCGACTCCACCGGCCGGCTCGACGTGGACCTGCTGCTGGTCGCCACCCCGACCCTCGCACTGTGCGCCGGGACCCTGGTGGTGCTGCGGCTGCTCCCGCTCGTCGCCCGGATCGGCGCCCGCGCGGCGGCCCGCGGCCGCGGCCTCGGGCCCGCCATGGTCGGCTGGCAGCTGGCCCGCCGGCCCGGCCGCGCCACCGGACCCGTCCTGCTGCTCGTCATGGCCGTGGCCACCGGTGTCCTGGCGCTCGGTCAGCACGCCACCTGGACCTCCTCCCAGCGCGACCAGGCCGCCTTCGCCACAGGCGGGGGCCTGCGCATCTCCGGTTCGCACAACGCGCCGATGGGCCAGGGCGGCCGCTACGGCAGCCTTCCCGGCGGCGACCGACTGGTCGCGGTGGTGCGCGACGAGCAGCCGCTGCAGGGCGGTGCCGGCCAGCTGATGGCCGTGGACGCCGCCGCCTTCGCCGACCGCGTCCCGGTCCGCTCCGACCTGCTCGACGGCCACACCGGCAAGGAGGTCTTCGGCACGCTCGCGGCCCCGGCCCCCGTCGGCATCCCGCTGCCCGGCTCCCCGCTGCGGATCGACGCCGACATCGCGGTGAGCCAGCAGGACGCGACCAAGTGGATCAGCAGTGCGGTCCACCCCGAGGTCCGGCTGCTGCTGCGCGACCGCTTCGGTCTGGTCCACAAGGTCCCGTTCGGCGATCTCCCGCTGAAGGGCGATGTCCGCTCCTCGATCCGGCTCGACGCGCTGGTCGACGCCCCGGTGGGCTCGGTCGCCGCCCCGCTGACCGTGGTCGGCGCGACCGTCGCCTTCAGCGACCGCAGCGACGGCGAGGTCGCGGTGCGGAACCTGGCCGTCGCGGAGACCGCCGACGGACCCTCCACCGCCGTCGCGTTGCCGGCCGGCACCGGGTGGAACATCAAGCCCCCAGCCTCCCGCAACCCCGCGGACAACTCGCCGGTGGCCGCGCTCGCCTCCGAAGCGGCCGCCGCCGACAACCTGTTCACGGTCCGCTACCACTCCGCCCGCGGCATCGGCGACTCCGTGCGCGCCGTGCTGCTCCCGACCGGGTCGGCCCAGCCCGCCGCCGTCAACGGTGTCGCCACCCGCGACTACCTGAAGGCCGTCGGAGCCTCGGTCGGCGACACCCTCCAGGTGCCGCTCAGCGGGGTCGTCGTCCCGGTGAAGGTGACCGGCGCGGTCGAGGCCATGCCGGTGGCCGGCCGGCGGGCGCTGGTGATGGACCTCGACTCGGCCGCCCGGATGCTGTCCGCCCAGGACCGCAACCTGCCGACCCGCACCGAGTGGTGGCTGCCCGCCACCGGGCCGGGCGACCGCGCCCCGGCCGAGGCCGCCGCCGCCCTGCGCGCCGCTCCCGGAAGCCAGGACCTCGCGCTCTACGACGAGGTCTCCGACGGGCTCCTCGGCGACCCGGTCGGCGCCGCCCCGCAGAGCGCGCTGATGGCCATCGCGATCGTCACCGCCGTGCTCGCCGCGATCGGCTTCGCCGCCGCGGTGGCCGGCTCCGCCCACGAGCGCTCCCGGGACTCCGCGCTGCTGCTCGCCCTGGGCGCCCCGCGCAAGCAGGTCACCCGCACCGTCGCCGCCGAGAACGCGGTGCTGGTCGGCCTCGGCGGGATCGTCGGCCTCGCCCTGGGCGCCCTGCTCGTCCGGCTGATCGTGCCCTTCGTGGTGCTGACCCCGGCCGCCCGCCGCCCGGTGCCCGAGGCCCTGGTCGAGCTGCCGTACGGTCAGGCGCTGCTGTTCGCGGCCGCGATCGCCGCCGTTCCGCTGCTGTCGGCCTTCCTGCTCGGGCGCCGGCGTCGAGACGTGGCTTCCCGGCTGCGCCACGTGGAGGAGATGTGACCACCAAGGCCGGCACCACCGTGCCCACCCCCGCGCCGGGGCCCGTGTCCGGGCCCGGGCGCGCCCACCGGCCCGCGCCCTGGGTCCGCACCCGGCTGCGCGCGATGCCGCTGGCCGCGCTGCTCACGGCGGCCCTCGCCTTCGTCACCGTGTTCCTGGCGGCGGCCTTCCCGCGGGTCGCGGACCGGAGCGCGGACACCGCGCTCCAGGAGTTCACCCGAAGCCTGGGCACCGGCGTCACCAACCTGGAGTTCACCGCCGAAACGGGCCGCGCGGACTCCGGGGCGGACCTGGACGCCATCCAGCGGAAGCTGGGCGAGCGGATCGGACGGGACCTCCCGCTGGGCTCGTCGGCCCAGGCCTACGGCACCCGGGTCAAGACCGGGCGTCAGATGTTCAACCCGGGGTACACCCGGCTCTCCGAAAGAGCCACCCCGGCGCTCGGCCTGTACTACCTGCACGGACTCGCCGACCGGGCGACCCTGACCGCGGGCACCTGGCCGGGCCCCGCCCCGGCCGACGGCCCGCTGCCGATCGTGCTGAGCCAGCAGGCCGCCGAGGCCGTCAACATCAAGGTCGGCGACGTCATCGAGAGCGGCACCGACGGACCCGTCGCGCTGCGCAGCACCGTGGTCGGCCTCTACCGGGTCAACGATCCCCAGGACCCGTTCTGGGAGGGGCTCGGCTGTCCGGCCAGGGCCTGCCTGGGCCTCAAGGGCGATGACGCCTGGTACTGGACCAGCGGCTTCGTCGACGGCGGCAGCCTGACCGCGCTGGCCCGCTGGGGTTCGAGCGGACAGAACTTCTGGCGGCTGCCCGTCGACCCCGACGCACTGCACGCCGACCAGCTCGACCGGACCCGCGCGACACTCGCCTCGTACATGGCCGGCCCCGGCATGACCGCGCTGATCGACTCGACCCTCCGGGCCGACCTGCACGCCACCTCGCTGATGCCGGACGTCCTCGCCCGGGCCGCCGACCGCTACCAGGCCGCCGGCCCGCTGGGCGCCATCGGGCCCGCCGGGGTCGCCGGCGTCGCGGTCGTGGTGCTCTGCCTGGCCGCGGCGCTCAGCACGGACCGGCGCACCGCCGAGATCCGCTTGCTCCAG
This sequence comes from Kitasatospora sp. NPDC057738, assembly GCF_042798815.1. Lineage (NCBI taxonomy): Bacteria > Bacillati > Actinomycetota > Actinomycetes > Kitasatosporales > Streptomycetaceae > Kitasatospora > Kitasatospora sp. NPDC057738. The sequence continues at coordinate 58,104 of NZ_JBHVJT010000046.1, forward strand.
GCCCGTGGCGGCTCGCGCGGCGGAGTGCTGCTGCGGCTGCTCGCCGAGGGCGCGGTGACGGTGCTGCCCCCCGCCGTGCTCGGCACGGCCCTCGCGCTGGTGCTGCTGCCCACTTCGCGCTGGGGCAACTCGGTGGTGCTCGCACTCGCCGTGACCCTGTTCGCGATCCTGGCCTTCCCGGCCCGGGCCGCGCTGCTCTGGGCGCGTCCGCGGGCGGCCGGCGGCTGGCGCCGGGTGATCGGCGAGCTCGCCGTGCTGGCCGTCACCGCCGCCGCCGTGGCCGAGGTCCGCCGTCGCGGCGTCGGCCACCCGGGCAGTTCGGTGGACCCGCTGCTGGTGGCCGCCCCGCTGCTGCTCGCCGTCTCCGGCGGGCTGCTGCTGGCCCGGATCGAGCCGGTCGTGGTCGGCTGGCTGGCGGCACTGGCCGGTCGCGGCCGCGGACTGGTCGGGTTCCTCGGTCTGGTCCGGGCGGCCCGCGACAACTCGGGGCGCCGCCGGCCCTCCGCACTGCCGCTGCTGGCCCTGCTGATCGCCGTCACGGCCACCGGTTTCGGCGCCACCGTGCTCACCGCGGTGGACCAGTCCCGCACCCGTGCCGCGCGCATCACCACCGGTGGCGACGTGTCCGTCAGCGTCCCGGTCTACGCGACCCTGCCGGAGGCCTTCACCAAGGCGGCCGGCGAACTGCCCGGCGTCCGGGCCGCCACCGGCGCCTGGATCGAGGAGCGGGCCACCTTCATCGGCGGCGACCGGGGCACCACCGACGCCATCCTGGTGGTGGTCGAGCCCGACGCCTACGCGGAGATCTCCCGCACGGCCGGGGTCGGCCAGTACGACCCGGCCGGGCTGGCCGCCGCTCCGGGCGGCAAGGACAGCCCGGTGCCCGCGCTGTTCAGCCGGGACCTGGCCGAGCGACTGGCCACGGGCGCGCCGCAGGTGCGCACGCCCGGCGGCAGCCAGATGGCCACCACCGTCGCCGGGATCGTCACCGCCACGCCCGCCCTGCCGGACCCCGGCAAGCCGTTCGTCGTGGTGCCGGCCGGCCCCGCCACGGAGCACCTGCCGGAGCTCAAGCGGGCGACCAAGGTGAACAAGTGGTTCGCGGTCGGCGACGTCGACCCGGTCCGGGTCCGCGCCCTGCTGATCGAGAGCGGCATCGGCGGCGGCGCGAATCTGGGGAAGCACGCCAAACTGGTCGACGAAGAGGCCAAGGCGGCGGGAAAGACCTCCGGTGGCCTGCCCCCCGGCTACGCGGTGCACAGCAGCCGCGACAAGATCGCCGAGCTGGCCGCCGACCCGGTGCAGCACGCGGCCGGACGGCTGTTCTGGTACTCGGGCCTCGCCGCCGCCGGGTTCGCCCTGCTGGCCGTGCTGCTGACGCTGCTGCGGGCCGCGCCGGACCGCACGGCGGTGCTCGCCCGGCTGCGCACCATGGGCCTGCGGCCCAGGCAGGGCCTGGCACTGATCGTCGCCGAGTCGCTGCCGCAGACCCTGGCGGCGGCCGTCGGCGGCGGCCTGGTCGCCCTGGCCGCGGTCGCCCTGCTCGGGGGCGCCTTCGACCTCTCGGCCCTGGTCGGAGCCACGGTCGCCGACACCCTGGCCCCGGCGGTGATGCCGGTGCTGCTGCCCACCGTCGGTCTGACCCTGGTGGTCTGCCTCGGTGTGGTGGTGGAGACGCTGGTCGCCGGCCGGCGCCAGATCGCCACCGAACTGCGCGCGGGGGAGCGGCAATGAGGCCGGGAACGGCGGCGGCCGCGAGCGCGGCCGTGCGGCCGGAGACAGCGGCGGCCGGCGGCGCGGCGGGAAGGCCGCGACCGGCGGCCGGGAGCGGTGAACGGGCCGTGACAGCGGCGCGGGTCGCCGGGACAGTGGAGAGCGGTGCGATGAAGCAGACAGTCGAGACAGGAGACGAGCGGTGATGAGCACTCCCCAGGAGCGGACGGTCGTCGAGGCCCCCAGCCTCCAGGAGCTCCAGCAGCGGGCCCTCGCCGCCGCCTCGCCCAAGGCGTACGGCGAGGGATCGGCCATCGTCTGCGACCGGCTGGTCCGGATCTTCAGCGCGGAGGGGGTCGAGGTCCAGGCGCTCCAGGGCCTGGAACTGACCATCCGCCAGGGCGACCTGGTCGCCCTGGTCGGCGCCTCGGGCAGTGGCAAGTCCACCCTGCTCACCATCCTCGCCGGGCTGGACGTGCCGACCGCCGGCACCGCCACCGTGGCCGGCTGCGACCTGCTGGAGATGTCGGTCAAGGAGCGGCTGCGCTACCGGCGCGAGGTGGTCGGCTTCATCTGGCAGCAGACCGCCCGCAACCTGCTGCCCTTCCTCACCGCCGCCGAGAACATCGCGCTGCCGATGCAGCTGCGCGGCCGCCGTTCCGGCGCCGGCGGGGCGAAGCAGCAGGCGGTCCGGGTGGCCGAGCTGATGGAGGCACTGGAGATCGGCGAGCTCGCCCACCGCAAGCCCAACGAGCTCTCCGGCGGCCAGCAGCAGCGGGTGGCGATCGCGGTGGCGATGGCCAACAACCCGCCGGTGCTGCTCGCCGACGAGCCCACCGGCGAGCTGGACTCGGAGACGGCCGGGATCATCTTCGAGTCCTTCCGCACCGTCAACCGCGAACTGGGCGCCACCGTCGTGATCGTCACCCACGACCCGATGGTCGCGGGCGAGGTCCGCCGCACGGTCGCGATCCGGGACGGGCGGACCGCCAGCGAGGTGCTGCGCCGCACCGTGACGGACGAGCACGGCGAGGAGTCGGTGAACGAGCGCGAGTACGTGATGCTGGACCGCAGCGGCCGGGTGCAGCTGCCGGTCAAGTTCCTGGAGTCGCTCGGCATGGAGCACCGGGTGGCGGTCGACCTCGCGGCCGACCACATCGAGGTCCGGCCGGACGACATCGCCGGGCACTGACCCGGGAGCGCGTTGCCGACCGGGGGCGCGCACTGATCGGAGCGCGCCCGCCCGGAACACATCCGCCCGGAGCGCGCCGGTTCCGGGAGGCGGTCGCCGCCTCCCGGGACGGTCAGCCGTCGCCGCCCATCCGCTGGAAGAGGCCGCTGCCCTCGGCCTCGGTACGGAGGTCGGGCGGTGCCTCCCGCGCGGCGCGATCGCCGCGTGAGGTGGCGGTGCAGAGGGCGAAGACGATCAGGGCACTGGCCGCCACGGCGAGGATGCCCAGCGCGGTCAGGACGCGTAGCCAGGTCAAGGTAGTGCCTCCTGGGGGACGGTGCGGCCCGCACTGACCTGCACGACGCCGCCGGGGATGTATCGGCAGGCCGGGCCGCACGGTCGAGTGCCCACGGACGGTTCTTCCCGCCGGATGGTGCACAAGAGGTCGCCCACGTGGGCGCTCGAAGCACTTTCAGGGCGTGTCACACCCCGTTGCGCGCCCCCACGGTGGCGGCCGCCCGTCCGGTCCCGCCGCTTATCTGGGCCCGCAGGGCGACGAGGTCCGGCTTCCCGAGCCCGTTCAGCGGGATCGCGGGCAGCAGCAGGAGTGTGTCGGGGGCGCATCGGTCGAGGCCGCGCGCCCGGCACCACCGGTGCAGCTGCTCGGCCGTCAGCCGCGAGCCGGGGGCGAGGGCGACGGCGGCGTGCACCCGCTCCAGACGGTCCGGGTCGGTGGTCGTGAACATCACCGCCTCCCGGACCTCCGGGTGGGTGCGCAGCGGCTCCTCGATCTCGCGGGGGAACACATTGTGCCCCTCGATGATCGCCATCGGGCTCCGCCGCCCGGCCACCGTCAGATAGCCGGCCGCGTCCAGGCTGCCCAGGTCGCCGGTGTGCAGCCAGCCGTCCCTGAACACCCGCTCGGTCAGCTCCGGGTCGCGCCAGTAGCCCGCCATGGCGGTCGGCGTGCGGACGCAGATCTCCCCGGTCCGGTCCGGCGGCAGCTCGGCGCCGTCCTCGTCCAGGATGCGCAGCCCGGTGTCCGGGTACGGCCGGCCGGCGGTGGTCAGCAGCCGCGGTGCCAGGTGCTCGTCCGGTCCCAGCCGGGCGACCGGCCCGCACTCCGTCAGGCTGTAGGTCTGGTGCAGCACCCGGCCCAGTCGCCGGGTCGCCTCGGCGAGGCGCCGCGGCGAGGCCGCGCAGCCGGTGTAGCCGACCCGGCGCAGGCTGCCGGTGTCGGTGCTGGGCAGCAGCGGGTGGTCCAGCAGCCGGTACAACAGGTGCGGCGGCAGGTACATCCGGGACACCCGGTGCCGCTCGACCGCCGCCAGCACGGCCCCGGCGTCGAAACCGTCCTGCATCACCACCGTGCCGCCCGCGGCCAGCGCCAGATCCGCCGTGGTGCCGCCGCCGTGGCAGAGCGGGGTGCACAGCAGGAAGACCGACCCGGACAGCAGCCGTGGGCGCGGCGGACGGGTGAAGCGGCGCAGTACCCCCTTCGGACGCCCGGTGGTGCCGCCGGTGAACCGCACCGCCATCACGTCCTCGGGCCGGTAACGGGGTTCGAACGGGGCGGGGGAGCGGGCCGCGGCGAGCTCCAGCAGGTCCGTGCCGAGCCCGAGCGGTGCCGGGCCCAGGGAGAGCAGAGCGGCCGAGGGCACGGCCCGGGCGATCCCTTCGGCCGCCGCCGCGCACCGGACCGGGTCGAAGACCAGCGCGGAGGTCCCGGCGAACTCCGCCAGCGCCACCTGCTCCGCGACCGGCCCGTCCGGGAACGGCATCGCGACCCGGCAGCCCAGCAGGTTCGCGGCGAGCCGCACCAGCAGCGCCTCCGGCCGGTTCCCGGCCAGCACCGTCACCCCGTCCCCGCGCCCGAGCCCGGCCCGCTCCAGTGCCCGGGCGGCGCGGTGGACCAGGTCCAGGCACTGCTGCGCGCTCCACGCCCCGTCCGCGGACCGGATCGCCACCCGGCCGGGATCGCGCGCCAGCCCGTCCAGCACCAGCGCGGTGTACGTCGGAGCCGCCTCCGCCATGGCCCGCCCTCCTGTCTGACGGCGTGTCAGCCTAGTGGATGTCCGGCCCCACGGATGCACTGCGGTCGACCGGGGCCCCACGGGCACCGGCGCGCGGGCGGGGGCGGGCCGTGGCCCCGGTGTCAGCCCAGCAGCCGCGACCAGGCACCGGCGCGCGGCCGGGGGCGGGGTTGTTGTTAGGGTTCCCGGTCGGACGTGAACGGGGGCTCGGGCTGGTGGGCGGCAGGGTGGACGCGGTCGTGGCGCCGTACGGAGTGGTCGATCTGCGGGGCGAGGCCGGGGCGGGCTTCGTCACCGCCTACCCGGCCGACGCCGTCGTGGTGGTGTCCGGGCTGCCCGGGGCCGGGAAGAGCACGCTGCTGCGCCGCTGGTCCGGGGCGGCGGTCCGGGCGGTGGACCCGCGGACGGTGCACGAGGCCTGCGAGGCGGTGATGCCCGCCGCCCTGCCGTACGCGGTGTACCGGCCGTGGGCCCGGCTGGAGCACTTCCGGCTGCTGCGCTCCTCGGTGCGCGGCGGGGGTCCGCTGCTGGTGCACGACTGCGGCAGCCGGGCCTGGATGCGGCGCTGGCTCGCCCGGGAGGCGGGCCGGCAGGGCCGCGAACTGCACCTGGTGCTGCTGGACGTCGGCGCCGCCACCGCGCTGGACGGTCAGCGGGCCCGCGGCCGGCGTGCCTCCGCCAGGGTCTTCGCCCGCCACCGCCGCGGCCTGGAGGGGCTGTTGGCCGCCTTCACCCGGCACGTGCGCTCCGACGGCCCGATGCCGACGCCGGAGGCCTCGTCCGTGCTGCTGCTGGACGCCGTCTCCCGCGCCCGCGCCGAGACGGTGCGCTTCGGAGCGGGCTGACCGTCGGCCGCGGGCGGGCCCGGCCGGCCGGGTGCCGCGGGCAGGGCCGCCCGGCCACCGGCCGCGAGCGGGCCCGTGACGGGCGAGAATCGGCCTACCCGGGGACCATGATCGCCGGATCGGCCCGCGGCCGCCCCCGGCACTGCCAGACTGGGGCCGGCAGAGTCCGTCACGGAGAGAGGTCACACCCCGCATGTCCAGCAGCGCCGTCGTCGAGAATCCGTGGTTCCGCAGGTTCAACCCGTCCGACTCCGCGCCCGCCCGGATCGTGATCTTCCCGCACGCCGGCGGCTCGGCCAGCTACTACCTGGAGTACGCCAACGCGCTGGCGCCGCACGCCGATGTGCTCGCCGTCCAGTACCCCGGCCGGCAGAACCGCATCGGCGAGCCGACGATCGGCTCGGTGACCGGACTCGCCGAGGAGCTCGCCCGGGAACTGCGGGAGTGGGCGGACCGGCCGCTGACCTTCTTCGGGCACAGCATGGGCGCGGCCGTCGCCTTCGAGACGGTCCGGTGCTTCGAGCGCGACGGCGTGAAGGGGCCCGACCGGCTGTTCGTCTCGGCCGGCCGCGCGCCCTCGCTGCCCCGCACGACCAGGATCCACCAGCTGCCGGACGACGAACTGCTCGCCGAGATCTCCGCGCTCGGCGGCACGGACGAGCGGGTCCTCGCCCTCTCCGCCCTGCGCGAGCTGATCCTGCCGAGCCTGCGGGCCGACTACACGGCCGTCGAGACCTACCGCAGCGCCCCGGACGCGACCGTGTCGCTGCCGATCACCGCCCTGGCGGGGGAGTCCGACGTGCACGCCACCGTCGACCAGGTCGGCCAGTGGGAGCGGCACACCACCGGCGCCTTCGACCTGCGGGTCTTCCGGGGCGGGCACTTCTACCTGGCCGACCGGACCGCGGACGTGGTGGAGGTGATCACCGCGCACCTGCGCGGCTGAGCCGGTCCGGGTGGGCACCCGGAGCGGCGGCCCACCCGCGGCGGCCCCGCGAAGGTCCTGCGGCGCCCTGCTGCGGCCCGGCGGCGCCGCGAACGGGCGCCGCGAACCGGACACCGGGCCGGCCCTCGAACCGACGTGCCCGAACCGGTGACCGGAGCGCTCCCGCTCGACTACTGTGCCTGGTTGACGGCCCATCAGCAGATCATCGGGAGGCAGCCGTGCGCCGGATCGCCGTTGTCGGAGCGGGCCAGGCCGGCCTCCAGCTCGCGCTCGGGCTGGTGGCGGACGGGTACCGGGTGACGCTGGTCGCCGAGCGCACCCCGGAGCAGCTGCGCGCCGGCCGGGTGCTGTCCACCCAGGCGATGTTCGGCCCCGCGCTGCGGATCGAGGCGGCCGCCGGGCTGGACCTCTGGGCGGATCGGGCGCCGTCCGTCTCCTCGGTGGAGGCGGTGCTGGCGGCGCCCCCGGGCGTGCGCGCGCTGGAGTACACCATGACGCTGGACGAGCCCGCCCAGTCGGTGGACCAGCGGCTCAAGCTGGCCGGCTGGCTGGAGCTGCTGGCCGAGCGCGGCGGCGAGATCGAGTACCGCACGCTGGACCGCGCCGGACTGCACGAGCTGGCCCGACGGCACGAGCTGACCGTGGTCGCCGCCGGGCGCGGCGCCCTGTCCGGGATCTTCGAGCGCGACGCCGTCCGCTCGCCCTTCGACCGGCCGCAGCGGGCCCTGTCCTGCCTGTACGCGCACGGAGTCGGCTCGCCGGACCCGGCCGCCGGCCCGAGGGCCCGGATGAACGCCCTGCCCGGCCTCGGCGAGCTGTACCTGCAACCGGCGCTCACCCTCTCCGGCCCCTGCGACATCCTGCTCTGGGAGGCGATCCCCGGCGGCCCGCTCGACGCGTTCGGCGACGCCCCGCCGCCGGACGTCCAACTGGCCCGGATCCGCGAGCTGTTGGGCGAGTACCTGCCCTGGGAGGCCGAGCTCTGGACGCAGGCCGAGCCGACCGACGCCGGGGCCGGGCTGTTCGGTGCCGTCACCCCGGTGGTCCGGCGTCCGGTGGCCGAACTCGGCTCGGGCGTGGAGGCCGTCCACGTGCTGGGCCTCGGCGACGCGGTGGTGGTGACCGACCCGATCACCGGCCAGGGCGCCAACAACGCCGCCCGGGCGGCCGAGGCCTGCCGCCGGGCGGTCGTCGAGCACGGCGACGCCCCGTACACGGCCGACTGGATGTGCCGCAGCGCGGAACGGTTCTGGCAGCAGCAGTCCCGCCACAGCGTGGAGTTCACGGCCGCGATGCTGACCGTCCCGGAGCACCTCCAGGCCGTGTTCGCGGCCGCCGCCGAGCACCCGGAGGTCGGCCGCCGGCTCGCCAACACCTACGCCGAGCCGAGCGACCACGCCGCCTGGCTGGCCACCCCCGAGCTCACCGCCGCCTACCTGGCCTCGGTCGGGTCGTAACCGAGGTCTGGTCGTAACCGAGGTCGGAGCGCAGCCGAGGTCGGGAGGCGGCCGCACTCGGGCGCGGCGACCCGCACTTGCCGCCGGGCGGTCCGCGGGACGACGCTGGAGGGGAACGGCAACGAGCGCGGGAGGCGTCGCCCGTGGACGGACAGGAGCCCGCGGGCCGGTCCGCCGTCGGCCACCGGAGCGTGCCGCACACGGCCGACCTGCAGGTCGAGGCCTGGGCACCGACGGCCGAGGGCTGCATCGGCGAACTGGTGCGCGCCGTCGTCGCCGGCTTCGCCGACCTCGGCGGCGCCCGGATCGTCGGCGAGCGGAACTGCACCGTCCTCGCGGTGAGCGACCCGGACCTGCTCGCGGGCGTCCTGGAGGAGGTCGTCTACCGGATGGACGCCGACGGCGAACTGCCGGTGGCGGTGGCGATCGGGCCGATCGAGGGCCTGGACGGCGCCCGCCGGGTGACGGTCCGCTTCCGGATGGCCGACGCCGCCACGGCCACCCTGGTCGGCGCCGTACCGAAGGCCGTCGCACTGCACGACCTGGACCTGAGCGCCGGACCGGACGGCTGGACCTGCCGGGTCACCGTGGACGTCTGAGCCCGGCCCCGAGCGAAGCGGACCGGACCTGCGGGAGCGGGGTGAGCGAGGTGGAGATCGTACTGGTCGAGGCGGGCCGGAACCGCTGGCGGATCGAGCCGCGGCCGCCGATGCGGGTGCCCGGCGTGGTGTTCGCGACCGCCGCGCTGCTGCCGCAGGCCGCCGGGGACAAGGCCCTGGAGCAGGTGGCGAACGTGGCGACGCTGCCCGGGATCGTCCGCGCCTCCTACGCGATGCCCGACGTGCACTGGGGCTACGGCTTCCCGATCGGCGGGGTCGCCGCCACCGACGTCGAACGGGGCGGGGTGGTCTCGCCCGGCGGGGTGGGCTTCGACATCTCCTGCGGGGTCCGGCTGCTGGCGGCCGGCATCGGCCGGGACGAACTCGACCGCGAACGGCTCGACCGCCTGATGGACCTGCTGGACCGCACCGTCCCGCGCGGCCTGGGCCGGGGCGGCCTGTGGCGGCTGTCCGGGGCGGAGGAACTGGACGAACTCCTGCTCGGCGGCGCCCGCTACGCCGTCGAGCACGGCCACGGCGTGCCCCGCGACCTGGAACGCTGCGAGGACCGCGGCGTGCTGGCCGGTGCGGCCCCCGGCGAGGTGAGCACCCGGGCGGTCGAGCGCGGGCTGCAGCAGGTCGGCAGCCTCGGCTCGGCCAACCACTTCCTGGAGGTGCAGGCCGTCGACCGGGTGCACGACCCGGGGACCGCCGCCGCCTTCGGACTGCGGCCCGGCCAGGTCTGCGTCATGATCCACTGCGGCTCGCGCGGCCTCGGCCACCAGATCTGCACCGACCACGTCCGCGCCATGGACCGAGAACTGCACCGCTACCGGATCGAGGTCCCCGACCGCCAGCTCGCCTGCACCCCGGTCGACTCCCCGCGCGGCCGCGCCTACCTGGGCGCCATGACCGCCGCCGCCAACTACGGCCGGGCCAACCGGCAGCTGCTCTCGGAGTCGGCCCGCCGCGCCTTCGCCACGGTGCTCGGGGTCGGACTGGAACTGGTCTACGACGTCTCGCACAACCTCGCCAAGCTGGAGACCCACGAGGTGGACGGCGAGCTCCGGACGCTGTGCGTGCACCGCAAGGGCGCCACCCGGGCCCTGCCGCCCGGCGACCCCGACCTGCCCGCCGACCTGATGGAGGCAGGGCAGCCCGTGCTGGTGCCCGGCACCATGGGCACCGCCTCGTACGTCATGGTCGGCCTGCCCGGCAACGAGGCCTTCCGCTCCGCCTGCCACGGCGCCGGGCGGGTGCTGAGCCGCCACCAGGCGCTGCGCACCGTGCGCGGCGAGCGGCTGAAGAGCGAGCTGGAGGCACGGGGCATCGCGGTGCGGCCGGCCTCCTGGCGGGCACTGGCCGAGGAGACGCCCGAGGCGTACAAGGACGTCGACGCGGTGGCCGCCGTCACGGAGGCCGCCGGGCTCGCCCGCCAGGTCGCCCGGCTGGTGCCGTTGGGCGTGTGCAAGGGGTGAGCCCGGGGGAGCGAGGGGTGAGTTCGCCGCACCGGTCCGGGCGCGTCCCTCGACTCGCCGGGCCGGGCGCGCTTTGATGTCGGACGCATCCGTCACCGTCACCGTCACCGGAGCGCGCCCGTCACGGGAGCGCGTCCGTCACAGGAGGTGGTCATGCCGGGGAACCCGGAGCCAGCCGTCGACCGCCGGGGCGCCGGCGACGGCCCCGTGATCGAACTGCGCTCGCTCACCAAACGCTACGGCGGCACGGTCGGCATCGAACGGCTGGACGTGTCGGTCGAGGCCGGCGAGGTGTTCGGCCTGCTCGGCCCCAACGGCGCCGGGAAGACCACCACGCTGCGCTGCCTGGTCGGCCTGCTCAGCCCCAGCGACGGGCAGGTGCGGGTGCTCGGCCTGGACCCGGTGGCCGACCACGGCCGGCTCGCCCCCTCGATCGGCTACCTGCCCGGCGAACTGCGGCTCTACCCCGAGCTCACCGGACAGCAGACCCTCGACCTGCTCGCCGCCCTCCAGGGCGCGCCGGTACCGCGCCAGCAGGAGCTGTGCGATCGCCTCAAGCTCTCCCGCGCCGACCTGGCCCGGCCGGTGGGGCAGTACTCGCGCGGCATGAAGCAGAAGCTCGGGCTCGTCCAGTCGCTCCAGCACCGGCCGCCGGTGGTGGTGCTGGACGAACCGAGCGAGGGACTCGACCCGCTGGTCCAGGAGACCTTCTACGAACTGCTCGCCGAGGAGACCGCCGCCGGGCGGACCGTCCTGCTCTCCAGCCACGTGCTGCCCGAGGTGCAGCGGACCTGCGGCCGGGTCGCCATCGTCCGCCACGGCCGGCTGGTCACCGTCCGCTCGGTGGCCGAACTGCGCCAGGCCCGGGCCCGCAGGGTCCGGCTGCTCCTCGACGACGGGCGCGGCGCCAGGCCGCTCGGCACCGCGGAGCGCTGGTCCCCGCGCTGGGACGGCCCCCGGGTCGAGCTGCTGGTGCCACCGGACGAGGTGGTCGCCGCGGTGCGCGACCTGCTCGCCGAACAGCCGGTGGCCGACCTGACGGTGGAGGAGGCGGGCCTGGACGAGGCCTTCCTCGACCTCTACCGGTCCGTCGGGGCCGAGGAGCACGCGAACGGCGGCAGCCCGCAGGAACCGGAGGAGCGGCCGTGAACCCGGGCACCGTCAACCGCCGCCTCCCGCTGGTCTGGCTCGCCCTGCACCGGCGCCGCCGGATGCTGCTCTCCCTGCTGTTCGGCATGGTCGTCTTCGAGACCCTGATCGTGGTGATCGCCGGGACCGTCCCGACCGGCGACCTGTTCGGCGAACGCCGCACCCCGCCCGGCGCGTTCAAGGCCTTCAGCGGCTCCAACGGCGACGTCTCCATCGCCAGCTACCCCGGTCTGCTCGGCGCCGGACTCACCCACCCGTTCTGGATCGCCCTCCAGCTGACCGTGATCGGCTCGCTCGGCGCCGCCGCCGTCGCGGCCGACGTCGAGTCCGGGACCATCGAGCTGCTGATGACCCGCCCGGTCTCCCGCCGCCGGCTGCTCGCCGAACGGGCCGGCGCCCTGATCGCCGCCACGGTGCTGCTCAACGCCGCCGCCACGCTGACCCTCGCGCTCGGGGTGGCGGCCTCCGCCCCCCTGCGTGCCGCCGTCCCGCTGAGCGCGGTGTTCACCGCCGGACTGCTCGGCTGCGCCCTCGCGTTCTGCCTGACCGGGCCGGTGCTGGCGGTCTCCGCGATCAGCCGGCGGCGGGCCCACGTGATCGGCGCGGCCGTCGCGTTCGGCGCGGTCGGCTTCGCGCTCAACTTCGTCGCGCTGGCCTGGTCCCCGGCCAGGCCGCTGCGCTACCTCAGCCCGTTCCACTACTACGCGCCGGGCGACGTGCTCGGCCACGGCGGAGTGCCGTGGGCGGCCTTCGGCGTCCTGCTCGGGGTGGGGCTGCTCGGGCTGGCGGCGGCCTTCCGGCTGCTGGAACGCCGGGACCTGGCGGCCTGAGGCGGGCCGCCCGGCCGGCCTCGGGCGCGGGTCGTCCATCCGCGCAAGGTGGCGTGAACCGCCGATCCGAATGCGGCCTCGGCCGTGCCGGCGTCGAGGGCCCCGGCCAGTTCGAGAGTCACCGGCCCGTGCAGGGTGGCCCGGATCGACAGGGCGATCGACGTTGCCTCGCCGACGAGGACGGCCGCCTCCACCGCCGGTCCTCGCGTCGAAGCGGGCGTCAGCGGGGCTGAGGGCGGCGGTCGGCCCGCAGACGCCCCGCTCCGTCCGAGCCCGCGTCCTGGAGCGTGTCGTCCGTGCTCATGACCTGGGGTACCGCGACCAGGAGCTCGTAGAGGAAGTCGTGGAAGCCTTCCGCGGTCGGCGCCGTGTGGTTCAGCGGGTACACCCCGAACTGCAGGTAGTGCACGGTCTTGCGCATCATCTGGGCCGGTGAGCAGACGGAGACGAGCGTGCCGAAATCCCCGTCCTTGAAGTACGAGGAGGCGACGAAGCACTCGTCCGCCGAACCGTAGACGCCGGCGTCGCCCTTGTACCGCTCGTTGAGGTCATCGCCGTGGACGGCCGAGGACGGGATGCCGAGCTTTCCCAGGAAGTCCCCGCCCGCCCGGCTGAGGCTGCTCTCGTCCTCGACCCCGAGGTGCCGGTGGCGGCTGCCGGGCACGTAGATCTCCACCGGTCGACCGGTGTCCGCGTACTCCTGGAAGAGCTCGTGGCCGCGGCGCAGCCGGGCCGCGAACTCCTCGCCGGGCACGGCCCGGTCGACCAGCGGGTGCTGGGCCGCGACCTCGATCAGCACGCCCGGCAGGTGCTGCCGTTCCCGCATGAAGGCCTGGGCCGCGGAGAGCCGGTCACGCCACCGGTTCGCCGCGGCGGGGGAGAGGGCCACCGTGTCCCACAGGTCCATCGCAGTCCGCCTCACGAGATCGTCCTCACTTCGCCGCGCTCCCCGACGATGGCCCAGGTCCGATCGAAGTGCTTCCAGCAGGCGTCGATCAGACCGAAGTCCTGGGTCCCGCGGAGTTCCAGGGACGGGGTCTCCGGGGCCCTCGCCGGTGGCAGGGTCAGGGTGACCCATCCCCAGTCCCGGTCGCAGAGAATCATCGTGGACCGCAAGTGGGTGGTGAAGAAGCCGATTTCGACCGATCCGGCGGTCGTGCTGCGTGCCCCGGCCTCGCGGACGATCGCCCGCAGCCGTGCCTCGACCTCACGCACCTCGGCCGTGATCGGCGAGCGCTGGTCCCACAGCGACTCGGACTCGTCGACGTCGGCGAGGAACTGCCCGTCGGGGAGCGGTACCAGGACGCGGATCCGCGCGCCGGCGGCGAGCGCCTTCGTCAGGTAGGGCGTCTGGATCTCGATCAGCCGCTTGCCGCTGGTGGACATGATCCCGATCGACGAGGCCTTCCCGAGGTTCTCGCTCAGGGCGTTGCCGGCCTGCCCGTCCACGCTGATCCGGACCACCCCGATCTGCGTTCCGGGGGCCACCAGGTTCTGCCACTCGGCGGAGAAGGTGTGAGCGATCGAGTTGCCCTTGACCCAGCCGGGCTGGGGATTGTGCCGGACCGCCAGCCGCAGCGACCGGGTGACGTCGTTCCTCAGGTCCGCGGTCGTGCGCCAGGGCTTCCAGAGGCGTTCGGTCCGTACCTTCTCGCGGAAGGCCGCGAGCCGCTCCGTGTCCTCCGGTGTCGGCTGCCAGCTGTCGGTGTGCAGCTCGACGGGGTTGGAGTGGACGAAGACCAGGATCGGTTTCCCCAGGGAGCGGGCGTGGTCGTACTCCCGCTCCGTGAAACCGACTTCGCCTCCGGTGAGGTCGCCGTAGCGCGCCCCGAGGATGAGGACGAGGTAGTCGCAGTCGTTGATCACCCGCTCGACGACCTCCCAGGCGCCCTCCGAGCGGGCGTCGAAGAGCTCCATGCCGGAGGGGATGTACCCCTCCTTGACGAGTTCGTCGATGACGGCTTCGCGGTGACGCTTGAGGTCAAGGCTGGTCGAGCTCACGAACACCTGGTAGCGGCGCTCGTCCTGGCCGATCGTCGCCGGGGGTGCCGCGCCGGTCGGCCCCGGTGCGCCGGCGTGCGGGTCGGTCTCCGCCGTCCCGTAGTAGTTGAAGTTGTTCGTCACCGAGCTGCGCGGTCCGATGGCATTGCCGGCCACATCGGCGCCGGCCCCGACCCCGCCGCCGCGGACCTCCACGTGCTCTGTCGGCCGCTCGGGTTCGGACGGATCCTGCTTCCCGCGCCGCCGGAAGCGAGACCCCGGCATCAGCCGGCCACCTCGCCGCCCTGGCCCAGCGCGTTGCCGGCGACGTCGCCCCCGGCGGCCACCGAGCCCTCGCCCTGGGCGAGGACGGCCCTGGTCGGACCGGCCACGGAGCGCGGGGCCCGGGGCGCTCCGCTGACCCTGCTGTCGGCGCCGATCGCGTTGCCGGTCACGCTTCCTCCGGCGGCGACCGCGCCGCGCCCGTCGGCCCGGACGGCTGCGCCTGCGGCCTGCCCGTCCCGTCGCAGCGCGTACACCGAGGCGACGAGCCCGGCGAGCCCGACGACCGCTCCGACGACGGCACTCGCGAGCTCGGCCCCGGCGGCGTCCCCGAGTGCCGCCCACAGTGCGAGTGCGATTGCAACGCCGGTACTGGCCAAGGCCGTTGACCAAAAGAGCAGACGCATTTTCGATGCCCCCTCACACCGACAAACCGGTAGAACCTTGGTACCCGGCTATTGGTCGCACCACGCGCCGGTCGCCCGGCCGGTCTCCCGTCCGGGGCCCCCGGCGATGCAGGGCGCACCGCCCGTCCTGGGCACGGGCGTTCTCGCCGACCAGTCCCGCAACGCCGACGCGTTCGCCCGGCACGGCCTCGGCGGCGCGTTGGACCTCACGGCAACGCGCGGCGAGATCGCCGACGCCATGACGGCCGTTCTCGGCGACTCCCGCCGCGCGGCGGCCGTGAACGCCGCCGCCGGCGAGCTGTCGCGGCTGCCGCCGCTCGACGTGGCGGGACTACGGGACGGTGCGTCACTCACGAGCTCTCGATCGCCGGGGACCGGACGGTCGGTGCGGCGGCGAAGGGTCCGTCCAGGGCGGCCCACTGCAGGAGCAGGATGGTCTTGCCGTCGGTGATGCGTCCGTCGCGGACCATGGCGAGGGCGTCGGCGAAGGGCAGTTCGAGCACCTCGATGTCCTCGCCGTCCTCCTCCAGTCCGCCACCGGCTCCGGTGCGGTCGGCCGGGGTGTAGGGGGCGGCGTAGAAGTGCAGGCGCTCGGTGACGGAGCCGGGGCTCATGTAGGCGTCGAGGACGTGGGTGAGCGGGCCGAGCGTGACGCCGAGTTCCTCGGCGCTCTCGCGCCGGACGGCGGCGAGCGGGTCGTCGCCGTCGAGCAGCCCGGCGGCGGCCTCGACGAGCATGCCGTCCGGGTGGTCGTTGACGTACGCCGGGTAGCGGAACTGGCGGGTGAGCAGCACCCGGCCGCGCTCGGTGTCGTACGGCAGGACGACCGCGCCGTTTCCGCGGTCGTAGGTCTCGCGCTGCTGGGTGACCCAGCGTCCGTCGCGGCGCCGGTGGTCGAAGGTGGTGCGGCGCAGGACGTGCCAGCCCTGTGAGGTGAGTTCCACGTCGCGCACCACGACGTCGGGGTTGCGGGTCAGGTCGCGTCCGGCGCGGTCGAGGCCGGTGCGGCCGCGGTGGTCCGGGATGTCGGTCCCGGGGCGGGGGGTCACGCCGCCCCCCTGCGGGACGAGCATGGGCTTCTCGGTCATGGCGCGCTACGATACACGCAGAAACGTGCAAGAACAGGAGAGAATACGGATGCTGGCTGCCGAGAGACGTGACCACCTGCTGGGCCTGCTCGCCCGCGAGGGCAAGATCGTGGCCAAGGACGTCGCCGCGGACCTCGGCATCTCCGAGGACAGCGTGCGCCGCGACCTGCGCGACCTGGCCGCCGAGGGACTCTGCCAGCGCGTCTACGGCGGGGCCCTGCCCGTCTCCCCGGCCGTCGCGGACTACGCGGCCCG
Organism: Kitasatospora sp. NPDC057738; assembly: GCF_042798815.1. Lineage (NCBI taxonomy): Bacteria > Bacillati > Actinomycetota > Actinomycetes > Kitasatosporales > Streptomycetaceae > Kitasatospora > Kitasatospora sp. NPDC057738. The sequence goes on from NZ_JBHVJT010000046.1 coordinate 74,337, forward strand.
GCAATCGGTCACGCCGGACGGCAAACGGCTGGTCGCCGCGGTCGCCGCCGCGCTCGTCCGGCCGGGCGGCGCCCTGATCCTGGACGGCGGCACCACCGCGCTCGCCGTCGCCCACGCCCTCCCGCCGGACCTGGCCTGCACCGTGATCACCCACAGCCCGACGATCGCGGCCGCGCTGCTCGACCACCCCCGGGCCGAGGTCTTCCTGCTCGGCGGCCGCCTCTTCAAGCACTCGGCGGTCACCTGCGGCGCCGCCGCCGTCGAGGCCGCCCAGAACGTCTCGGCCGACCTGTGCCTGCTCGGCGTCACCGGCGTGCACCCCGAAGCCGGACTGACCACCGGCGACGCGGACGAGGCCGCGATGAAACGCGCCCTGGCCGCACGGGCCGCGGACACCTACGTCCTCGCCTCGTCCGAGAAGATCGGCACCGCCTCCCGGTTCCGTGTCCTGCCCTGGGAGGACATCAGCGGACTGATCACCGACGCCGATCCCGGCCACCCGGTCCTCGGTCAACTCGCGACGCGCGGCGTGGAGATCCTGGCGGCCGGCTGACGGCTACGGCGCGAACACCGGATCGCATGCTCGGCCGAGGGCCGGAGGAGTCCGCAGGGGCGTGCACGTTCGTTCGCGTTCGTTCACGTTCGTTTCGCGCTTTATCAACGCAGGGCGAGGACCTGGCCGGGCAGGAGGAGGTCGGGGTCGTCACCGATGACCTCGCGGTTCAGCTCGTGGAGGGCCGGCCAGTCGTCCGGGACGCCGAGGGTCTGGGCAATACCGCTGAGGGTGTCGCCGGGTCGCACGGTCCAGGTGTCCGAATCGTCGCCGTTCACGTCGTCCGAGGAAGCGTCGTCGGCGCGGAGCAGGGGCGCGGCGGAGTGGGGCCGTGCCTGCGTCGGGCGGTGGTCACGGGCGGCGTGCTCGACGGTGTGGTCGCCGCCGTGGGCGGCACGCCTTCCGCAGGCCGGCCACGGGGCCAGGCCGCGGCGAGCGGCGAGGTTCTCGGCCACGGCGATCTGCTGCTCGCGGGTGGCCTGGTCGGCGCGGGGCGCGTAGCCGAGGCCTCCGTTGGAGCGCCAGGTCCCCGCGTCGAACTGCAGTCCGCCGTAGTAGCCGTTCCCGGTGGCGGCGTTCCAGCGCCCTCCGCTCTCGCACCGGGCGAGGGCGTCCCAGTCCACGCCCGCCCGGACTCCCGTGGCCGCGCCCGCGGCGGACGACGCCGTGGCGCTGCCGACAACTCCGGCGAGAGCGAGCAGGGGAAGCAGGAGGGCGAGGGCCAGGCGACGGACCACGGACAGCGGTGACATGAAAGCTCCGCACCTTCGGGAACAGGGACCGGGCATCGGAATGCCCTCTCCACCCATGCACAAGGCGGGGCGCCGACAGTTGCAGACAGGACGGGATCTCCTCCGGGCGGCGGTTCGACACCACCCGAACGCCACCCCGGCCGTGGCGCGGAGCCGTGCCGCGGGTCGCGGTCCTCGCGCTCACGGTGCCGCAGGTCCGATGCTCCGACCGCGTACCTCCACCGGGTGGGCAGTCACATCGCCCGTACCGGTCGGGAGGTGGCCGAACGTCAGGGTTCGGGGAGCCGACCGGCCACCCGGGCCACCATCAACGGTCCCGGTGCGAGGCGGCGGTCGCGGGCCGGTTCTTCCGGTTGGCGTGTGCGGTCGGGGTGGTGGAGACGGCGCGAGGGCCTGTGCTCGCGCGTATCGCGCGGGCGCAGGCCCTCGTGGGTCACTCCGGTGGTCCCTGTCCGGCCCCCGG
>NZ_JBHVJT010000047.1:0-73752 GCF_042798815.1 Kitasatospora sp. NPDC057738
CCAGATCAAGTACTCGTGGAACTACGCCCTGCTGGTCTCCGAGGGCCCCTCCACCCGCTCACTGGTGCCCGCGCCGATGCTGCGCGGCATGGCCGACGGCCGGCTGGTCCGGTTCGAGGAGATCACCCGCTGCCCGCTGGAGGTGCAGGACTCACTGCTGTCCCTGCTCTCCGAGCGCGTGGTGGCGATCCCCGAACTGGACGGGCCGGAGGGGATGGTCTTCGCCAAGCAGGGCTTCAACGTGATCGCCACCGCCAACACCCGCGACCGCGGGGTGAACGAGATGAGCGCGGCGCTCAAGCGCCGGTTCAACTTCGAGACGGTCTTCCCGATCCCCGACCTGGACACCGAACTCGCCCTGGTGGAGGCCGAGTCCGCGCACCTGCTGCGCCGCTCCGGGGTGGCCGCCGCGCCCGACCGGGACCTGCTGGAGGTCCTCGTCACCACGTTCCGCGAGCTGCGGGCCGGTGAGGGCGGTGACCGCCTGTCCGCGGTGATGAGCACCGCGGAGGCGGTCTCGGTCGCCCACGCGGTCGGGCTGCGCGGCTGGTACCTGCGCGGCGAGGCCGGCAACGCGGCCGACCTGGTCGCCAGCCTGGCCGGCACCGCCGCCAAGGACAGTCCGGAGGACCTGGCCCGGCTGCGCCGCTACCTGGAGCAGCGGGTCCCGCGGCGGCGCGGCCCGCACTGGCACGCCGTGCACGAAGCCCGCCACCTGCTGGCCGGCTGATGCCCGCGGTCTTCCTCGGGGTCCGCCACCACTCCCCCGCCTGCGCCCGTCTGGTGGCGGACACCGTCCGACGGCTGCGGCCCGCGTACGTGCTCGTCGAGGGGCCGGCCGACCTCAACGGCCGCCTGGACGAGCTGGCCCTCGGCCACGACCTGCCGATCGCCGTGTTCAGCCACTACCGCGACGCCGAGCGCACCGCCACCACCTGGACGCCGCTGTGCGACTACTCGCCCGAGTGGGTGGCGCTGCGGGAGGGCCGGGCAGCCGGCGCGGAGGTGCTCTTCGTCGACCTGCCGTCCTGGCACCCGGCGTTCGAACTGCGCGCCAACCGGTACGCCGACGCGGAGGCCCGGTACGCCGAGGCCACCGCCCGGCTGTGCTCGCGCTTCGGCACCGGCTCGGTGGACGCGCTGTGGGACGGCCTGTTCGAGGTGGCGCCGGCGGACGGGCTCGCCGGGCGACTGGACGCCTACTTCGACCTGGTCCGCGGGGACGCCGAGGCGGACGAGGGCGACCGGGCCCGCGAGGCGTACATGGCGGCCTGGATCCGCGCCGTCCTGGCCGAGGCGGGACCAGCGACCGTGCTGGTGGTCACCGGCGGCTTCCACACCCCCGCGCTCCGCACCCTCGCCGAGCGGCCCGCGGAGGTGCCCGGCCGGCCCGCGCTGCCGGCGCCGCGACCCGGCGCGGTGTCCGGCAGTTACCTGGTGCCCTACTCGTTCCGGCAGCTGGACGCCTTCGCCGGCTACCAGTCGGGCATGCCCTCGCCCGCCTACTACCAGCGGCTGTGGGAGGACGGCCCCGAGGCCGCCGCCGACCATCTGCGGCAGTCCGTGGTGTCGCGGCTGCGCGGGCGCCGCCACCCCGTCTCCACGGCCGACCTGGTCGCCGCCGCCGCGCTCACCGGCGGCCTGGCCGCGCTGCGCGGCCACCCGGTGCCGGCCCGTACCGACGTGCTCGACGGCCTGGCCGGCGCGCTGGTCAAGGACGACCTGACCCGGCCGCTGCCCTGGTCGGAGCGCACCCCGCTGGCGCCCGGCAGCCACCCGGTGGTGGTCGAGATGGTCGCCGCGTGCAGCGGCTCCCGCACCGGGCGGCTGCACCCGGACACCCCGGCCCCGCCGCTGGTCCACGACGCCGCCGCCCGGCTCGCCGCGATCGGGGCCACCGGCACCCGCCCGCTGACCTGCGAGCTCACCACCGAGGACGGTCTGACGGCCAGCCGGACCCTGCACCGGCTGCGCGTCCTCGGCGTGCCCGGCCGCCACCGCACCGCCGGCCCCGCCCACGGCGCCGACCCGGTCACCACCGAACGCTGGGAAGCCGGACCGGACACCGGCCGCGACGCCGCCCTGATCGAGGCGGGCGCGTACGGCGCCACCCTCGACGAGGCCGCCGCCACCGTCCTCGCCGAACGGGCCCGCACCACCGGGCCCACGGACACCGAACTCGCCGCCCTGCTCCTCGACACCGTGCTGTGCGGCGCCACCGCCCTCACCGACCGCCTGCTGACCGCGCTCACCGCCGTCCTCGCCCGCCACCCCGACCCGGGTGCCCTCGGCTCCGTCCTCGCCACCGCGCTCGGCCTGTGGCGGCACGACCGGGTGTACGGCACCGCCCGCAGCCCGCTGCTGGCCGCCGTCGTCGACGGCGCCGTCACCCGCGTCCTGTGGCTGGTCGAGGGCGCGCACGGCCGCTCCGGCACCGACCCGGCGCGCCTCGCCGCCCTCGCCGCCGTCCGCGACGCGCTGTGCCACGCCCCCGACCTGCTCACGGTCACCCCCGAGGACGCCGCCGCCCTCGCCCTCCGCATCGCCCGCGACCCGCACGCCCCCGCCGACCTGCGCGGCGGCGCCCACGGCCTCCACCTCGCCCTCACCCCCACGGCCGATCCCGACCTCGCCTCCGCCGCCCTGCACGCCGCGGGCGACCCCGGCGCGCTCGGCGACTGGCTGGCCGGCCTGTTCGCACTCGCCCGGGAGGAGGTCACCGCCGACGCGGGCGACGGCTCCCTGCTGGCCGCCGTGGACTCCGTCCTCGCCGAGCTCACCGACGCCGAGTTCCTCATCGCCCTCCCCGCCCTGCGCCAGGCCTTCGCCTGGTTCCCGCCGCGCGAGCGCGAACGGATCGCCCGCCGTCTGATCGAGCGTCGCGGCCTGCGCGGCTCCGCCCGCGCCCTGCTCCGCACCACCGCCGACCCCGCGCACCTGGCCGCCGCCCGCGCCCTGGAGGAGAACGTGACCGCCCTGCTCGACCGCCACGGCCTGCGGAGCGCCCGGTGACCGCGCCCGAGCCGGCACCCGCAACGGCACCCGACCCCGCCCTGGAGCGCTGGCGCCTGGTCCTCGGTTCCCCCGCCGAGCCCTGGACCGGCAGCCCGGGCGCCGACGGCGCCGCCCGCGACGCCGCCCTGGAGTGGCTGTACGGCCGCGACGAGGACCTCGACCGCCGCGGCATCCGCGGTGCCGGCGCGGAACCGTCCCGGGTCACCGCGGTCGACTGGCTGGACGACATCCACCGGCTCTTCCCGCGCGAGACGATCGAGCGCCTGGAGCGCGACGCCGTCGAGCACTACGGCATCGACGAGATCGTCACCGACCCGACCGTCCTGGAGCGGGTCGAGCCGAGCGCCGCCCTGCTGCGCGCCGTGCTCCGCACCAAGCACCTGATGAACGAGCAGTTGCTCGGCCAGGCCCGCCGCATCGTGGCCGCGGTGGTCCGGCAGCTGATGGAACGCCTCACCCCGGAGCTGCGCCAGGCGTTCACCGGCGCCCGGTCCGCCCGCCCGAGCCGCCGCCCGCTCGCCCGCGACTTCGACTTCCGCCGCACCGTCCGGGCCAATCTCGGCCGCTACCGGCCCGCCGAGCGGCGGATCCTGATCGAACGCCCGCACTTCCACTCCCGCACCCGCCGGCACCTGGAGCAGTGGCAGCTGATCCTGCTCGTCGACCAGTCCGGTTCCATGGTCGGCTCGGTGATCCACTCCGCGGTCACCGCGGCCTGCCTGTGGAGCCTTCCCGGCCTGAAGACCCATCTGGTCGCCTTCGACACCCAGGTGGTGGACCTCACCTCCGACGTCACCGACCCGGTGGAGCTGCTGATGCGGGTCCAGCTCGGCGGCGGCACCGACATCGCCCGTGCCGTCGACTACGCGGCCGGGCTGGTGGAGAACCCGCGGCGCACCGTCCTCGCGGTGGTCAGCGACTTCTACGAGGGCGGCGACCGGTACCGGCTGCTGCGCACCGTCCGCTCGCTGACCGGGCAGGGCGCCACCGTGCTCGGACTCGCCGCGCTGGACGAGGAGGCCGCCCCCGCGTACGACCGCGAGCTGGCCGGGCAGCTCGCGGACGCCGGCGCGCACGTGGGCGCGATGACGCCGGGGATGCTCGCCGAGTTCGTCGCCGAGCGGCTCGGCCGATGACCGCCGCGACGCGGGCCGATCTGCTCGCCCTGGACACCGACACGCTCGCCGCACTCGCCAATCGCGGCCTGGTGAAGCGCGCCGCCCGCGAAGTCGCCGCGGGCGACGGGCCGGTGCCCGACCTCGACCCGAACGGCACGCTTCGCGGCAGCTGCCCGGACGGCAACTCCGTCGTCCTGCCGCCCGGCACCGGGCTGGACGGCGGCAGCTGCACCTGCGGAGCCCCGGGCGTGTGCCGCCACCGGATCGCCCTGGTCCTCGCCCATCAGCAGGCCGCCGCCGACGACGCCGACGCCGCCCCACCGGGTCCTCGCCCCGGCCCCGCCGCTTCCGGCAGCCCCGGCACGCCCGACACCCCCGCGCCCGCCCCCGCGTGGTCCCCCGGCGCGCTGGACGACGAGGCGCTGACCGCCGCCGTCGGCGCCCGCGCCGTGGCCGCCGCCCGCCGGACGCTGGAGCGCGGTTATGCCGCGCGGCTGCACCACGCGCGCCCGGACGATCCGCAGCCGGTCGCCGAACTGGCCGCCTGCACCGTCCGGTTCCCCGTCCCCGGCGAGCTGGGCTTCGCGGTGACCGACGCCGCGCAGGACCGCCGCGGCGAGATGATCGCCCTCGCGGTCTGGGCGTTCCGGGCCGCCGACGGCCGCCCGGCCGTCACCCTCGGCGGCCGTCCCGAGCCCGATGCGGGCATCCCGCCGGTCCTGGACGCCGCCCTCGGTCTCGCCCGCGAGCTGCTGCTCGACGGCGCCGTGCACGCCGGGCCGGTCCTCACCGCCGATCTCCACCGGGTGCGCGACGAACTCGCCGACCGTTCCCTGCACTGGCCGGCCGGCCTGGTCGCCGACCTGATCGGCCAGCTCGACGCGTACGCCGCCCGGTCCGCCGACCACCGGCCCGAGAAGCTGGCCCTGCTGCTGGCCGAGCTCCACGCCCGTCACCGCGCCGCCGCCCGCCCCGGCGCGTCCAGGTCGGAGGTACTCGGTGTCCGGGAGACCGCCGAGACCCCGCTGCGCCGGATCCGCCTGACCGCACTGGGCTGCCGGATCCGCGGCACCGCGACGACCCGGTCCGCCGAGGTCTACCTCGCCCACCCGGCCGCCGGCACCGTCCTGGTGCTCCGCCGCGGCTGGGACGTCCCGGCCGACGGCCGTCCGCCGACCGGGCACGCGCTGGCCGCCCGCCGGATCGCCGGCCACCGCCTCGACGCCCTCGCCGCCGGCAACGTGGTCAGCGAAAGCGCCGTCCGCAGCGCCGCCCGTGAACTCCGCCTCGGCCGCGGTCGGACCGCCGCCACCACCGTCACCCCGGTCGGCGGCTCCTGGACCGACCTGCCCGCCCCGCTGCTGCTCACCGACCTCGACGCCCACCTGCGCACCCTGGAGGGCCGGCCGCCGCGGCTGATCCGGCCCCGCATCGCCGCCGAGTCCCTGCACGTGGTGCGGCTCTCCGCCGTCGAGGGGGTCCGGTACGACGCCGCCGAGCAGCGCCTGGAGGCCGCGGTCCGCGACGCCGCCGGCAACCCGGCCACCCTCGCCGCCACCTACGACCCGGCCTGCCCCGGCTCCCTCGACGCGCTCGCCGCGGCGCTCGGGTCCGGCGCCGTCACTCACGTCAGCGCCACCCTCCGACGGGCGGCGGGCCGCACCGTCCTGGAGCCCGTCGCGCTCCTCGCGGGCGGCACCGTCGTCGTCCCCGACCTCGCTCCCGGCACCGCGTCCACGGCCCTCGGCCCGGCCGCACCGCCGTCGGCCGACCCCGTCGCCGCCGACCTCGCCGAGGCGCTCGCCACCCTCGCAGACACCGCCCACCGGGGCCTGCGCCACCCTGACGGCCCCACCCTGACCCGCCTGGACCGCACCGCCGCCCGGCTGGACCGCGGCGGCCTGGCCACCACCGCCGAGCTCCTGCGCGCCCTCGCCCACGCCGTACGCGCGGGCGACCCGGACGCCGCCGCCCGTACCTGGTCGGACGCGGCCGTCCGGCTCGCCGTCACCGTCGAGGCGCACCGGGAGACCGCCGGCCGCCCCTGAGCACCTTCGCCGAGGACGCCCCCCGAGGTCCCCGAGGTCCCGTACAGAATCCTCCCGCTCTCCCGGGCCCCGACGCCGGGCGCACCGTACGGAGTCGATCTCAAAAAAGTCAACGTTTCGTTTCAAGGACTGAGATACGGCGGAAGTTTCATTCTTGCGGCGCCGAATTCTTCACGAAAGCGCCACCATGGCGCCATGGACGGCGAGTCGGCCTGCTCGGCCCCCGGGGACCGACGCCGCATCCGCGTCGTGCAGGGGCGGCGGCCGCGCGGCTGACCCCCGACCGCGCTGCCGCGAGCGGCCCGGAGCCGCCCTCCGGCCAGGAGGGCGGCTCACCCGCGTGCGACGTTCCGCCCGGGGCGTCCCCCGGGCGGATCACCACTCGGCGGGAAGGCTCTTGACCCCGTACACCAGTGATTCCGTGCGGTACTCGATCTCCTCGAACGGGACCGCGAGCCGCAGGCCGGGGAAGCGACGGAACAACGCGCGCAGCGCGATGCCGAGTTCGAGGCGGGCGAGTTGCTGACCCGACCTCGTGGCGGGCGTCGGACAGCACGGTGCGGGCGTCGTCCTCACGGGTGACGAGTACGGCTCCGACTTCACCGAGCTGGGAGTTCGGCACCGGAACCCGGTGCAGCGACGGGTCCTCGTGCAGTTCCACGAGCGCGGCCCCGGGCCGGAACGGACACTCGGCCCGACGGTGGTTGTGGGGCATCGACACCGGTTCGGTCATGGCGTTCACTGCCTTCCTGACGGCACGGGGGCGATTCGGCGGAACGTGGGCACCGGCTGCGGACCGTTCGTCATGAGGCGCTTGCCGTGTCGCGCAGGAGGTCCCGTGTGATGCTGTCGAGCCGCGCCGCGGCGCCCTTGTCGAACGCCGGGCGGAGGAGACTGAGAGGTGTGCCCTCCACGAAGGCGCTCAGCGGTTCCCGGGGCGGAGCGTCGATGATCTCGACGATCGGCGGGACGGTGAACTCGACCGGCTGCGCGGCCCGCTTCATCTGCTCGATGTGCGCCGCGGTGGCGGCGTCGAACTCGCCCGCGAAGCCGGTGCGTGTCCCGCCGGGGAACAGCAGCACGTACCGGGCGCGACGCGTGCTCCCTCCCTCGGCGAACGAGACACCGAGGAGGTCGTTGAGCCGGCCGCCCTGGAACATGGCCGACCAGCCGTCGTAGCCGCGTTCGAAGCCGAGGTCGTTCCAGTGGATGCCCGGCGCCCCCACCCCAGGACCGGCGATGTTCATCACGACCGGCGTTTCGGCCTTGTTCATCACATCGGCCAGGCCGTATCCGAGCAGGTACCGGCTGAGGTAGTACAGCGCGAAATTGTGCTCGATCCCTTCGGAGGTCACCATCCGATGGCTGCGGAAGTACCGCGCGCACAGCACGAGTACGTCCACCGCCGCGAACCGGTCCGTGATCTCCGTGACGACGCGCCGGTTCTCGCTGACGAGGCTGAGATCGGCCTCGACGAAGACGGCACGGTCGGCTGCGCCCAACTTCCGTGCCGTGTCGAGGAACTGATTCCCCTTCACCGGATCCGGGGCGATGACGACCACCCGGTCCCCCCGGCCGAGACAGGTGTTCGCGAGCGCCTGCCCGATACCGGACGTGCCCCCCGTGACAACAATGGTCTTCACCGTGGTCCTCCTCGGAACACTGAGTCGTGAGATTCCGCGCGGCGGAAAGCTCCCGCCCGCGGGCAGACTTCACCCCTGGACGGGGTGGCGGGAAAAGAGAGAAATCGGGAAAGGAAGGCGGAGAAGGGAACTCAGCCGGCCGCGGCGGCGATTTCCGCCCGGACCACGTCACCGGCGAGCCCGACCGCCGCTTCCGCGGCACCAGTGGAACCCAGGGTCGACCCGTTCACGTAGACGCCGTCGATGATCAGCATGATCCGGTCGCCCAGCCGGTCCGGGTCCGCGGCCGGAGTCCTGCGTGCGAGGTCCCGCAGTTGCTCGCGCACGCGCCGGAAGTGCTTCAGGGAAACCTGATGCGCCGGATGGTCCGGGTCGGGAAACTCCGCATGCGTGTTGCGGAGGGGGCAGCCCCTGGCGTTCGGCGCCATGCCCTGGACCGCCCGGACCAACTCGACGAGCCGCTCCTCGGGCGCGTCCACCGGGTCCGGGCCCTGCGTCCCGGGCCGCGCCACCCACGCGGCCCAGGACGGCGGGGCCTCACCCGCGCTGCGCACGCACGTAGGACATCGGTGTCAGCACCCGCCCGCGTTCGTCCACCTGGATCGCGTCCGGGCCCGGCCTGGCACCGGTGTCCTGGGCACCCGCCGTGCCCAGCTTGGCCAGGAGTTCGCGGGTGAAGCTCGTGGCGAAGACGGCTTCGGAGATGTCCTGGATCTCCCAGTACCGGCCGAGGTTCGCGTGCAGGTTGGCCTCGCTGATCAGGGCCTCCTCCACGATCGGCGTCCCCGACGGCACGGATTGCGCGAAGCAGAACAGGTGGAGCACGGCACCCGGCCGGCACACCCGGTGGAGCGCGGCAGCGTACGCCGACCTCTGCTCGTCGTTCAGGCAGTGGTAGAGGCCGCTGTCGAGCACGGTGTCGAAATCGCTTCCGACACCGTCCAGTTCGGTGGCGTCCGAGGTCAGGAACCGCACCTGCACGCCATGGGCCCCGGCCCGTCGCGCCGCCTGCTCGATCGCGCTGGGTGAACCGTCCACGCCGGTCACCTCGTACCCTTGGCCCGCCAGCAGAATGGCGTTCTCACCCAGTCCGCAGCCCGCGTCGAGCACCTTGCCGCTGAAGCCTCCCGCGCGCGCCAGCTCCACCACGGCTCGCTGGGGCTCGCCGATGTCCCAGGGAATCAGCACCTCACCGGGGGCGGCGCCGTCGAAGGACGCGCGCCCCGCGTACAACGCTTCGTATTCCTTGTCCTCTTGGGAGAAAGTCCGCTGCGTGGTCATGCCGGTCCCCTTGTCGCTCGCAAGCTCGTCACCCAGCACGTGCCGGATCTGATGCGCCCCGGACGCGGGGCAGCCGCGTCCCTAGTGGACGTTGTTCGCTTCCTGCGTCGGCGCGGCCGCCGGGGCCGCCTCGGCCTTCGGCCCGGTCCCGGCCCCGGCCGTGGGACGCATCCGTGACGCGACGACGAGCGTGAGGACGACGACCGCGGCCATGGCCAGGAAGACGTCGGAGTAGGCCGAGCCGTTGTGACCGGAGTAGAGCGGGTTGATGGCGTCACTGCCGCTCTGCTGCCGCGCGGACACCAGCACACCGAACACGGCGGGGCCGGTACCGGCCCCGAGGAACTGGGCCCCCTGGAGGATCCCGAGGCCGACACCGACCTGCTCGGGGGGCAGTTCGCTCGCCGCGGCGCCGATGATGGTGGTCATCACGAACATGAAGCCGATGCTCAGCCCGAGGATCCCGATACCGGCGAAGACCACCGAGGAGCCGCCGGTGAAGGACGAGAGGAACAGCGAGAACAGCCCGATGAGGCCGAGCCCGGAGAACACCAGGACCCGCGCCTCGACACGGCCGGCGAGGCGTCCGATCCACGGCGAGAGAAGCGCGGTCACGACTCCGGCCGGGATCATCACCAAGGCGCCCTTGCCCGGGGTGAGTTCGTTGACATCCACCAGCAGCAGCGGGACGAACACCAGACCGCCGAGGTTGACGACCATGGCCAGGAACGCGACGAGGATGCCGGTCCGGTAGACGCGATTGGTGAACAGCGCCGGCGGAACGAACGGCTGGTCGACACGGACGGTGCGCACCCCGAAGAGCACGAGCGCCGCGACCGCGACCAGGAGGCTGCCCCAGGACAGGGGGTCGGTGAAGCCGGAGACCTGCGCCCGGGTCATGCCGAACAGGACGAGACCGGCTCCGAGGCCGAGGAGCACGCCACCGGGGAGGTCGAGCCGGCCCGAGCCCTGCGGAGTCTCGTCCGGGAGTACCCGCAGGGCGGGGAAGAGCAGCAGCAGCGCGACCACGAGCATGATCCAGAACAGCGCGGGCCAGCCGAGCGCTTCCCCGATGCCGCCGCCCAGCGCCGGTCCGGCCGCGGTGCCGACGCCCGCACCGGCGGAGACGACGCCGATCCCGACACTGCGCCGCTCCGGCGGCAGCAGCGTCGTGACCGCGATGATCGAGAGCACGGGGATCGCGGCCGCGCCGATGCCCGTCACGATCCTCCCGGTCACCAGCACGCCCAGGTTCGGGGAGATCGCGCAGATCAGGCTCCCGACGGCGTAGGTGAGGAGCGCGAAGGCGAAGAGACGGCGCAGGCTCACCCGGTCCGAGATGCGGCCGTACAGGGGAATCCCGACCGAGAACATCAGCAGGAACCCGGTGACGACCCAGGCGAGTTCCGCCTCGGAGACCCCGAACTCGGACCCGATCGTCGGAAGCATCAGGTTGACCATGTCACTGGCCGTGACGGTGGCGAGGATCGCCGGCATCAGCACGGCCAGTAAGCCCAGTTCTGAGCGGGTCCGCCCGGTCGTGGTCGACGTGGAAGTCATGCGAGGCCCTTCGGGTGACTTTCCGCCACCATGATAGTTACAGTTAGGGCAAAAGGACGGCGGAGGACATTGCCTCCGCCATCGGTCAGCTGGTGACGCGTTGCGCGACCTCGCGCTCGCTGGCCAGCACTTGTCGGACGAGGTGGGCGATCGTGGTCCGCCCGAGCCGTTCCTTCATGGCCCGCTCCGCGTCCTGGAACTCCGCTTCGAGCAGCTTCTGCATGCTCCGCCCCACCTCGCATTCGGCGCTCGGTGGATGCGGGTGCCGCGAAAGGATCGGCCCCGCCTCCACGGCGGCGTACGCGTCGTAGAGCGTGATCTCGCGGGCGGGCCGGGCGAGCGACCAGCCGCCGTTGCGCCCCTCGGTGGACCAGACCAGGCCGGCGTCCCGCAAACTGCCGAGGATCCGCCGCACCAGGACCGGATTGCTGGCCAGGCTCTCCGCGATCTCCGCGGAGGTCAGCGAGCGGTCCCAGCGCCCCAGCATGGTGAGCGCGTGAATCGCGACCGCACTCCTGCTGCTGATGCTCACCGTGACCCCTTCGCGACGATCGCCTCGCCGATCCAACTGCAACAACGCTAGTAGCAGTTGGATCCACGTGTCAATCCGGCACACCGGCCGCGGGGACCGTCCGGGACCGCGTGCGGCATCACCAGGGCCAGCGCCATTCCTTGTTCTGCGGAACCACCCAGTAGTGGTCCAGTTCGACGCGCTCGAACAGCCATCGCCCGTCCTCGATCACATAGGTGTCGGAGAACCGGCCGACGCTCTGGTGCACGAGGTCCGCCTTGTCGAACCTGACGTGCTCCACGAAGAAGCAGGCCCCGGACGCGCGGTCGCCGTCGACCTCCACCTGATGGGCCTGGTTGAAGTTCCTCAGGGCCACCTCGGAGGCACCCTGGAGCTCGACCATCTTCGGCAGCAGCGCGCTGTAGTACTCCCGGATCGCCACACGCCCACGGGCATCGCCGAAACTTCCGTAGGCCAGGTGCGCGTCCCTGGTGAACAGGGCGCCGAGGCCCTCCCAGTCCTGCGCGTTGAGGCAGTGGTGGAAGGCGTTGCGCAGCCTCGTGAGCTCACGGATCGCTTCGAGTTCGCGCACTCTGGCCGACAGTTCGCCGATCCGGGCCGCCAGGTCAACCTCGTCCGCCATCGTGCATCCTCTCCTGCGCCACCGGATCCCGTTCCGCCTCGTGCCGAAACCGGACCGAGAGTCGCAGCCGCACGACACGAGCCACAAGGCCCGCGCGCCTTTCCTGTGGTCGGTCCGCAATCCTCGAATTCCCTCGGGCGCTTAGGGTCGAGCCGCAGGAACGCCGGCGACACCCAACGGGAGACACCGTGAACCAGTCGAAGCGCATCGCCCTGATCAGTGGTGCGGGCCGCAACATCGGCGCCGCGACGGCCAAGGAACTGGCCGGCCGCGGCTACCACGTGATCGTGAACTACCGGAGCGACGCCGACGCGGCGGCGGACGTGGTCGCGGAGATCGAGTCGCGCGGCGGCACGGCCGAGGCGGCGCGGGCCGACGTCTGCGACGCCGGACAGGTCGGCGCCCTCGTCGAGCGGGTGCGGGCCGACCACGGGCGCATCGACCTGCTGATCTGCAACGCGAACACCGTGACACCGCCCTTCGCGTCCTTCGCCGAGCTGGACTGGGACGCGTTCGCCGCGAAGATCAACGGGGAACTCGCCGGCTCCTTCTTCCTCACCCAGTGCACGCTCGCCGTCATGCGCGAACAGCGGTCGGGCAGGATCATCTACATCTCCAGCACGGCGTCGGACACCATCGGCATGGCCCTGCCCCATTCCGTCGCCAAGGCGGCGCTGAACACGTTCGGCCGCCACATCGCCGGCATCGCCGCCGAGCACGGGGTGACCGTGAACACCGTCGCCCTCGGCGCCGTGCACACCGACGCCACATCGGAGTTCAGCGAGGAGTTCTGGAAGTACACCACCGCCCGCTCGGTGGCGGCGCGCAGGGTGGAACCGGAGGACGCCGCGCGTGCCGTGGCCCTCGTAGCCGACGACGGCTTCGGCTTCACCTCCGGCCAGGTGATCCGGGTCGACGGCGGATTCGAGGTCCTCGACCAGCAGTTGCATCCGCTGGCGCAGAGTCTCCGCTGAGGGCGGGCCGTCGGCAGCCGGCCCCACGGGACGCCCGGTGCGAGCGGGCGCCCGCCGGTCTACTCGAAGTGCCGCACCATCGGGTTGAGTTGACGGTCGAGAACCTCGAACCCGCCGTCCACGCGCAGCACTTGGCCCACCGATGCGGTGAAGTCCTCGTCGGCCAGCATCGCGATGCTGCGGGCCGCCTCGTCGGGCTCCAGCAGCCGGCCGGATGTCGATCGGCTCTCCATGAACGTGCGGAGGTCGTCCGTCATGACACCCGCGGTGGCGTCGGTCCGCACCGCGCCGAGCGCGACCGTGTTGACGACGACCCCGTACTGTGCGGCGACTCCCGCGACGTGCCGGCTGAAGGTGTTGAGCGCGGCCTTGGCCGTGGAGTGGGCCGCGACGGTGCCGATCGAATCCGCCGCGGTGCTCGACACGTAGACGATCCGGCCCTTCCGTTCCTCCGTCATGCCGCGCAGCACGCCCTGGGTGAGGAAGTACGCTCCCGCCAACTCCCCCTGCACCTTCCCGATGAAGTCGTCCCAGGAGAGCGTGAGCAGGGGCTGGAACGGCGGATTCACCGTGTTGGCGTTGCAGACCAGGGCGTCGATGCGGCCGCGGTCGGCGCGGATGCGGTCGAGCATCCCGGACACCTGCCCGGGGTCGCAGACATCGGCCCGGACGGCCTGGGCCGATCCGCCCGCGGCCTCGATCGAGCTCACCACCTCCGCCGCCGCGTCGCTGTTCTGACGGTAGTTCACGACCACGTGGTAGCCGCGCCTGCCCATCTCCCGCGCGGTAGCCGCTCCGATCCCGCGACTCGCGCCGCTGATCAGCACCACCCGCTGTGACTGCTCCACGTTTCCTCAGCGGGCAGTTCCGGCACGCCATCGACGACTACATGGCCTGCGGTTGGGTCCTCGACACCTGCTTCGTGGTCAATCCGGCAGTGATCCCCTGGCGTTCGAGGGCCGTGTTCGCAGCGCTGGGCATCCGCCGGTACGACCTGGCGCTCGCCCTCGCCGAGGAGGAGCTCATCGCGGCGAGGACCTGGGGATCGCCGCGCGGCATCGGCATCGCCCTGCATGCCGTGGGCGTGGCACGCCGGGACCACACCTCGGTCGCCGTGCTGGAGGAGGCCGTGGCACTGCTGGCCCAGGGGCACGCGCGCACCGAGTACATGCAGGCCCTCTACGACCTCGGCACGACGCAGATCCGGCGGCAGGACGTGACGGAGGGACGCAGGCGGCTCGTCGAGGCGGCCATGGTGGCGTACGAGTGTCGCAACGGCTTCTGGCAGGAGCGCATCCGCTTCGCCCTGGAGCGCCTCCAGGCGCCTGCCAACACCTCGAAGCTCACCCGGCAGGAGGAGAAGATCGCCTACCTGGCCCGCGCCGGACACAGCAACCGGCACATCGCGCACATGACGTGCCTGACGGTCCGGACCGTCGAGTTCCACCTGTCCAGCGTGTACCGGAAGCTCTCCATCTCCGGCAGACGGGAACTCGTCACCGCGCTGAGCTCCGTTCCGTCGTAGCTCGCCCGCGCCTTCGGGTCGGTGAGGACACCACCGGTGAGGACGCGACCGGTGCGGGGACCGGTCACCGCGATGACGCGTGCACCGGTGCGGCCCCTGCCGAGGAGCCCCGCCGGAAGATCCGGCGGGGCTCCTTCCTTTCCACGGTGGATCCCGTACGGGCCGGCGGCTGCCTCAGCCCGCGGTGCCGGCGAGGCCCGCGGTGCCCTCGAGGCCCGCGGTGCCGGTGAGGCCGGCGAGGCGTTCCGCGACTGCCCGTGGGCTCGGCATGGCCGCGATCTCGGCGCTGACCTCTCGCGCGGCCCGGGTGAGCTCGGTGTCGGTGAGCAGCCGGGTGAGCAGGGCCGGGCCGATGTCCTCGGCGGCGGCACGGAGGCCGGCGCCCCGGTCCCGTACCGCGTCCGCGTTGATGAAGCGGTCGGAGCCGTCGGGGAGGACGAGTTGCGGGATGCCCGCGTCCAGTGCGCCCAGGGCGGTGCTGCTGCCGCCGTGGTGGATGGCGGCCGCGCAGGTCTCCAGCAGCGCCCGCCACGGGACCCAGCCGTAGGCGCGGACGTTGTCCGGCAGGGTGTCGAGCGTGCTGAGGTCGAGGTCCCCGGTCGCCAGCACGAACTCCGCGTCGATGTCGGCGGCCGCCTCGATCACCCGCTCGATCCTGGTCAGGCCGTCCGTCTTGGGCGGAACGGTGCCCAGCGTCACCGCCACGCGCGGGCGGTGGGCGGGCACGGCCAGGTCGGCGGGGAGGCCGCCCTCCCCGTTGTAGGCGACGGGCCGCATCGAGCAGCCGTACCGCTCGTCCCCGGCCATGCTCGGTGGCGCGAGGTCGATGACCTCGGCCGGCTCGGGCAGCCGGTCGATTCCGTGCCGGGCGAAGGTGTCCGCCATCTCCGCGAGCATCAGCGCGCGCAGCTTCGGGGTGCGGACGAACCCGAGGTCGTGCTGGACCGCGGGCACGCCGAGGCGGGTCGCCGCGAGCAGGGCCACCGGGAACTGGTAGTCGTACACCACCAGGTCCGGCCGCCACCGCGCGGCGAGCTCGACCACGTCGTCGGCCACCCGGCTGTTGACGAGGGCGGCCAGCGGGACGAACGCCTCGCGATCGGCCGAATTGCTCTCGACCACCCGCTGCATCAGGTCGGGCCGCTGGGTGCGGCCGGCCTCTCTGATGACCTTGCGCCAGTCGAGCCCCGGCGCGATGGGCAGGTACGGCAGACCGGCCCCGGCGACGTCTTCGCCACCGTCCATCGAGGCCGTCGCGACCTCGTGGCCGAGCTCGTGCATCGCCCTGGCCAGCGGGACCAGCGGGAAGAGGTGGCCGATGCCGGGTACGCCGGCGAACAGTACACGCATGGAGGAACCTCGCTCGGAGGGATGGGAGTTGGGGACGAGGGGATTGGCGGGGTTCAGGAGGCGGCCCGGTGCAGGGCGGCTTCCATGCCGTTCAGCACGGCGTTGCAGTCGCGCTGCAGGGTGGCGGCGTCGACGGCGCTCAGCAGGTAGACCCCGAGCCAGTTGCGCGAGCCCGCGGACGGGTCGAAGGCGGGGACCGTCCGGCCCGCGGGCATCGCGAAGGCGGGTACGGCCTCGATGGTGCTGCCCGGGGAGAGCAGGCTCTGCCAGTCCACGGCCTGCGGGTTCCAGACCGGGCTGCTCCGCCAGGGCGCTCCCGAGGCGTCGGCCGGGACGACGGCCAGCGACGCGGCGGCCCTGACCCCGTCGGTGAGCATGGCCTCCGGGTAGTCCACCCGCTCGCCGAGCAGCTGCCGGACCAGCATGCCGATCGGGTCGAGCCCGAAGACCTCGTGGACCTGCCTGGTCGTCAGCAGGCCGCCGAACCTGGCCGCCGTCTCGATGACCACCAGCTCGCCGTCCTTCATCAGCTTCAGCTCGGTGTGGGTGCCGCAGTTCTCCAGCCCGAGCGCGTCGACGGCCTGCCGCGACACCTCCTCGATCCGGCGTTGCAGCGGCACCGGCAGGACGGAGGGCGAGGTGCTGGCCACCTCGACGAAGGACGGCACGGTCGGCAGCTTGGCGGTCATGGCCAGCGGACGGTAGACGCCGTCCGCGACGATCCCCTCCACGCTCACGTAGTCGCCGTAGCCGGGCTCCTGGTACCAGCCCTCGGTGGAGCCCTGGGCGATCGTCTCGACCAGGCGGTCCCGGTCGGTGTCCTCGGCGTACAGCTCGTTCATGCCGACCTGGCTGCCCGCCCGCAGTCCGCTCTCGATCCCGGCCCATGCCGGGGCGGCCTCCTCGACCGAGTCCAGCACGATCTGGGCGACCGACCCGGCGCCCCAGGCCGGCTTGAGCAGCAGCGGGGCTTCGAGTTCGGCCAGTGCGGAGGTCAGGTCACCGAGGCTGTCGACCCGGCGGAACGCGGGTATCGGCACCCCGGCGGCGGCCCAGGCCTCCCGCATCAGCCGCTTGTCCCTGGCGCGGACGATCCCCTCCCCCGGACCGGCCAGGTGGAGACGGCTCGCGGCGTGCGCGACGGCCAGGACCGCGAACTCCGAGAGGGTCAGCAGCGCGTCGGCCCCGATGGCCTTCGCGTACTCCACGATCAGCTCGACCAGTTCGTCGCCGCGCGGCGCCTCGGGCACCAGCTCGATGCTGGTACAGCTGGGCCGCCACACGTCCTCCCCGGACGTGGGCAGCGGCGCCAGCGCGAGGACGTGCAGCTCGCCGCAGGCGGCGATGCGCGGGAAGGCGTACTCCAGCGGGGCGCCGCCCTTGACGTAGACGTACAGGATCTTGTTCAACGTACTTACTCCTGAAGGAAGTTCAATCGTTCGCGGGCGTGCCGGAGCCACGCCGCACCGGCCCGCGGCAGGTCTGCCCGCGGCGTGTCGGCTCGCGGCGGCGTGTCGGCCCGCGGCGTGTCGGCCCATGACAGGCCGGGCCGCGGCACGCCGGGCCGGTGCGGTGCGGCGCGGCGCTCCGGCAGCGTCAGCCGGCGGTGCGGAAGGGGCGCAGCTGCAGCAGGCTGATCCGGTCGCCCTCGATCGCCCACTCGATGTCGACAGGGGCCCCGTACGTCTCGTCGGGCGAGAAGTGCGACTGCAACAGCCTGCTGATCAGGGCCAGTCGGCGCACGAGGTCCTTGGTCGCGGCATCCAGGTCGGTGGCGGCGGTGCCCAGCGAGACCGTCCGGCTTCCGCCCTCCATGGTGTTGCACAGGTACTGGAGCGGGGCGCCCCGGCCGGTCACCACGTCGGCCACCGAGCGCGGCGAGATGTTGAGGTAGACGTCGCGGAAGTCCTGCGGGCTCAGCGGGTTGCAGGTGACCAGGACGCCGCCGACGGTGGATCCGACCTGCTCCTGGACGACCACGCCCATCCGGCAGTGGTCCAGGGCGATGCCCGCCTGGCGCCGCAGCAGCACCGCGCGCGGCGAGAAGAGCGAGGCCCAGACCTCCCGGACGGCGTCGAGGACCGCGTCCGTGCCGCTGACGTGCGCCACCGATTCGTAGAGTCCGGCGGCGGAGAAGCCGGACAGGTCCTCGGCGTTGGAGGAGCTGCGGACGACCTGGACGGTGGCGCCGTACAGGTGGCGGTCGATCGCCCGGTCGACCTCGGCGCGGATCGGGTCGGGCAGCGGGGTGCTGCGGATCAGCCGCTGCACGTCGAGGCAGAGTTCCTCGATCCGCGACGTCTCCGCGTGGAGCGACGCCCGGCTCGGACCCCCCTCCCTGAGTGACGTCCCCTCCTGGGGCGAAGTCCCCTCCTGGAGAAGGGAGTCCAGCCGGTCGACGGCGTTCCGGAGCTCCGCCGAGGAGTCGAGGAAGCGCTGCTGGAGGGAGAACGGCAGCACGATCCCGCGCGGCACCTCGGCGTACTCCTTCACCAGGAGCTGCGCGGCGGCGTTCAGCTCGGCCACGTCCGCGTCCTCCGGGAGGCCGAGTTGCCGGGCCAGGTAGCGCAGCAGGTCGGCCCGGGGCGGCCGGGGCACCTGGTAGAAGCCGAGCCAGCGGGGAGAGCCGTGCTGCAGCAGGTGGGTGAGTTCACCGAGGTTGGCGGCCTTGGTGCCGAACCGGACGTGGTCCCCCGCGCGCAGTTCGGACAGCGGGGTGATCGGCGTGGGCGTGAGGTCGGGCCGGTCGACGACGATGTGATCGGCCGGCGGAGTCGGCCGGACTCCCCCGTGGCCCTCGCCGCCCTCGCGGCTGCCGTGGCCCTCGTGGCTCCCGTCGCCACCGTGGTCCCCCGGCTGAGCTGCTTCGAGGAGGAGGTCCCCGCCCTCGGCCTCGACCCGGTAGCGCACCCACCGGCCGTCCAGCCCGGCGCGGTCGATCCGTTCGACGGCGCCGATGCCGACGGCGTTGGGGATCCGCCACCCGGCGGCCATCACGTTGATGTGGGAGAGCGGCGTGGTGTGCTCGGTGTGGATGATGCCGGACACCCGGGGGATGTCCTCGGGCACCCGGGGCATCACCACGATGTCGTGCCACTCCAGCGGTTCGGCCTCGGCCCGGTACTCCTCCTCCGAGCGGAACACCCGCAGCCGCCCGTGGGCCTCCCCGGGGTTCAGCGGCACGAACGAGGCCACGGAATAGAGCTCATGGGACAGGACGCGCGGAATCTCGCTCTCCGGAATTCCGGCGAGGTAGCCCTCCTGCTGGTGGCCGGCCGGCTTCAGGACCAGCCGCAGCGAAGGATCGACGTGCTCGCGCACCCGGTGATAGAAGAAGCGCAGCATGTCCTGGGACATGGTGTCGACGTCGACCGTTTCCAGGGACAGGAAATCCTCGGCCTCGTGGCCGCTTTCCGTGGGCCGGTCGGCGCGGCCGGTATGGCGGGCGAGCGTGCCGAGATAGAAGCGGCGGTCGGGATTCCGGTAGACGTCGTCGTTGAACGAATCGAGCCTGCCGGCGAGTTCGTCGATCGACATGCCGAGGATCTCGCACGCGATGTAGCGGACATGGAGAGTGCCGTCGGCACTGTCGATGAAGTGAAGCACCGACTCGTCGCAGTCGAGCACGATCTTCACATAGGGATAGCCGCCGACCTGGCCGGCGAGCTCGGAGAACTCCTCAAGGGTGAGCTTTTCGTCCAAGAAGCGGGGCCGCGTGGTCGCGTCGTTGCGATCCGAACGGGTCATGC
Organism: Kitasatospora sp. NPDC057738; assembly: GCF_042798815.1. Taxonomy (NCBI): domain Bacteria; kingdom Bacillati; phylum Actinomycetota; class Actinomycetes; order Kitasatosporales; family Streptomycetaceae; genus Kitasatospora; species Kitasatospora sp. NPDC057738. Next base: position 19,418 of record NZ_JBHVJT010000047.1, read on the forward strand.
GCACAGAGTTCAGCCATTCGTCATCGTGTACACGATCCGTGCACACCTGTTGCAGAAGGGTCGGGTACGACCACGCCCACACTGCCATTCGGTATGAACGTTTGACGAATGATCATGCGACATCTGGCCATCATGCATCGATCCGGCCATAAGAATCCGGTCAAGGAAGCCACGACTCCGCATAAAGCTGTGGCAAAGGTCACAGCACGGGACGGCGGGCTCGTGACGGGCAATCGGGGATTTCCGGAAGTGTTGATTCCTGAACGACTGTACGACCTCGGAGGGCGGCGCACTCGCCCACCTCGCCCGTCGGCAATGCCGACAAGTGGATCGAATCATTCCTCCGAATTCCGGGCTTCCCGGCCGCGCCGAATGTCAGCCGTTCCGGACGGGGCGCCGCATTCGTCAACCGAGCGTGCGGTCCAGGTTGAAAGCGGCGCTGATCAGCGCGAGATGGGTGAACGCCTGCGGGAAGTTGCCGAGCTGCTCACCGGTCGGCCCGATCTCCTCGGCGTACAGGCCGAGGTGGTTGGCATAGGTGAGCATCTTCTCGAAGGCCAGCCGGGCCTCCTCCACGCGTCCGGCGCGGGCGAGGGCCTCGACGTACCAGAAGGAGCAGATCGAGAAGGTGCCCTCGGCCCCGCGCAGACCGTCCGGGCTGGCCTCCGGGTCGTAGCGGTAGACCAGCGAGTCGGAGACGAGTTCCGCGCTCAGCGCGTCCAGGGTCGACAGCCACTTGGGGTCGCTCGGCGAGATGAACTTGGCCAGCGGCATCATCAGCACGGAGGCGTCGAGGACGTCGCCGCCCAGGGTCTGGGCGAACGCCCTGCGGTCGGCCGACCAGCCGCGTCGCATGATCTGCCGGTAGATCGCGTCCCGGCTCCGCTGCCAGCGCGGCAGGTCCGCCGGCAGCCCGCGCCGGTTCGCCAACCTGATGGCCCGCTCGATCGCAACCCAGCACATCAGCCGTGAGTACAGGAAGTCCTTCCGGCCGCCCCTGGTCTCCCAGACGCCTTCGTCGGGCTGGTCCCAGTGGTCGCAGAGCCAGTCCACCACGGCACCGACCTCGTCCCAGTGCGCACTGCTGATCGGCTGCCCCCACTTGTCGTACAGGTAGACGGAGTCGATCAGCGCCCCGTAGATGTCCAGCTGGAGCTGGCCGGTGGCCGCGTTCCCCACCCGCACCGGGGCGGAGCCCAGGTATCCCTCCAGGTGGGACAGCTCGCGCTCGGGCAGGTCGCCGCGCCCGTCGATCCCGTACATGATCTGCAGCGGTCCCGTGGCGCCCGCGCCGCCCCGCAGGATGCCCCGGTCGGAGAGGAAGCCCATGAAGGCCTCGGCCTCCGCGGTGAAACCCAGCCGGAGCATGGCGTAGACGCAGAAGGCCGCGTCCCGGACCCACACGTACCGGTAGTCCCAGTTGCGCTCGCCGCCGATCCGCTCGGGCAGGCTCGTCGTCGGCGCGGCCACGATCGCACCGGTCGGCGCGTAGGTGAGCAGTTTCAGCACCAGCGCGGAGCGGTGCACCATCTCGCGCCACCGCCCGTGGTAGCGCGAACCGGCCAGCCAGCGGCGCCAGAACCGCACCGTCGCCTCGAACTGCTCCTCCGCCTCGGCCCGGGGACACGCCCGCGGGGCCAGGTCGCCGCCGACCCGGTCGAGGGCGAACACCGCCGACTCGCCTTCGAGGAGCTTGAAGTGCGACCCCACGTCCACGCCCTCGCGTTCGAGCGGCACGGTGGCCGTCAGCGCGAGCGCCATCGAGGGGGACTCGAAGACGGCCTCGTGGGCCCGGACGCTCACGGTGTGCGGTTCGGATCCGTAGTCGAAGCGGGGAGCCACCCGCGCCCGGAACGGAAGCGTTCCCCGGGCACACACCACCCGCCGGATCAGCCGGTGGCGACCGGCCTCGCGCGACTCGTCCACGACCGGCATGAAGTCCTGGATCTCCGCCACCCCGTCGGTGGCGAAGAACCGGGTGATCAGGACGTTGGTGTCGGGGAAGTAGAACTGCCGGGTGCGCGTCGGCACATCGGCGGCCAGCTCGAACGACCCGCCCCGGTCGGCGTCGAGGATGGACGCGAAGACGCTGGGGGCGTCGAAACGCGGGCAGCAGTACCAGTCGATCGTGCCGTCGGTCCCCACCAGCGCGGCGGAGCGGAGATCGCCGATCAGGCCGTGCTCGGCGATCGGCAGATACCGCGAGCCGTCCGCCGGCCCGATTCCGGTGCCCTGCGGTGCCATACCGGCCTCCCTACCGCCGCGGCGTGGACGCCGGGCAGAGCCGTGCCCGTTGACGGTGGAACACCGTCGTCGCGGACCTTGTTCCGGCTCACCCTGCGTATCGGGGGGCGGGAGCGGCCACGGGCCGACCCGCAGGGGTCCTCGAACGCAGGGGTCCGCTCACGCAGGGTCGGTGAACACCGCGAGCGCGGCGTCCCGGACGTCCGGCCGCGGGTGGCGGCGCAGCGCGTGCAGCACCTCCCGCCACTCGGCGGGCCAGCCCAGCTGCGCCCCCGTGCTCGTCAGTGCGACGGCGAACAGGCCGGGCGCGAGTCCGTCGTCGGCGGCCAGTCGGCGGGCCGCCGCCAGCGCGTGCTCCGGTGCCTCCCGTCGTCCGTTGCCCTGGCGGTTCAGTGCGTCGGCGGCGGCCACCGCCAGCACCGGACGGTCGGCGACCAGGACGGCCAGCTCGGCGACGCGCTCGCCCAGGTCCGGTGCGTCGAGGTCGAGCGCCTCGACCAGTCGCCGGGTGGCCTCGGGCAGCAGCGCGGGTTCGGTGAGCAGAATCGCGGCGACCTCCCGCCGGGTGGCGCGGACGGCCCGCGCGGTGGCGTTCGGGCTCCACATCCAGCCGGTGAGCGCGTCGATCCGCCGCCGGGCCGGCTGGTCGCGGCCGGGAAGCTCCGGTTCCCCGGCGCGCAGGGTCTCGATCAGGGCGGTCAGGGCATCCGCCAGGACGCTGCCCGGCGCGCAGCCGCCGAGCGGGTGCGGGGCGTCCGACAGGGCCATTCCGGTCAGCGCGCGGGCCGCTCCCTGGCAGCGGTCCTGCTCGGCGAGGTCGGTCACCAGCGGGACGAGTGCCCGCACCGCCTCCGGCGCGTACCGGCCCCAGGAGACGAGCTGCCCCTGCGCGGGTGAGGCGGTGAGGAGGTCGGCGTCGACCGCCAGCCGGGCCATCAGGCCGGCGAACGCCGGGCGGTGCTCCGCGGCTGTCCGTTCCCCGCTCAGGTGCAGGACCAGTGCGTTTCGCAGTCCCTCCGGCCCGTCGGCAGCGTCGGTGAGCACGTCCCACAGCGGCAGGTCGGCGATCCGGTCACCGACCGTCGCCAGCACCGCGGCGCGGACGTCGTGGTGCTGCCCCGGCGCGGTGTACGCCTCGCGCAGCAGGGCGGCCGCCTCGTCCAGGAGCAGGTGCGCGGCGGCGAGCCGGACGGCCTGCTTGCGGCTGGTCACCTTCGCCGCCGGATCGAGCGCGATCCGCCGCAGCGCGGGGCCCAGTTCGGAGCTCCGCGCGAACCGGGCCGCGCGGCCGGCCGCGTGGAGGGCGACCCGGGCGCGGTCGTCGGCGGCGTGGGAGAGCAGTTCGGGCAGCGCCCCGGCGGGGCGCTCGGTCCAGGGCAGCGCGGCGAGCGCGGCCTCGGCGAGGACGGTCTCGGCGGAGCCCGCGTACCGGCGCAGCAGGGCCTCGCCGTGGACGGGGATCCGGGCCGCGGCGCGCAGGGCGGCGGCGCGCTCGGCCAGGGCCCGGGTGGGGTCGCCGACCGTGCGGGCGAGCCGTTCGGCGGCCGCGTGCTGCTGTGCGGGGAGCCAGCGGTCCGCGTCGGCCAGGTCGGTCGCGGTCAGGGGGGTGTCGAGCAGGGGCCCGAGCAGATCGGTGCGGATCCGGGTCACGACGGCCCGCACCGGGGCCAGGGTGACGGCCGACGGCCTGAGCGCGAGCAGCCGGGCCACGCGTTCGCCGCCGGTGGCGGGGTCGCGCAGCAGCGGTGCGGCGGCCCGTTCGACGGCACGGTCGCCGCCCGAGCGCAGGACGCGCTCCAGCAGTTCGGCGAGGGCGGGAGCACGTCGTGCCCGGTCGCCGAGCGTCCCGGCCAGCGCGAGCAGCAGTGCGGCCTCGCTGGATCGGGCCGAGCGTTCCAGGGCGGCCCACAGCGCGTCGACGACCGCGGCCTCGCGCCGGGGCGGGACGGTGAGGCCGGCGCCGTCGGTCCGTTCGAGGGTGCGGACGGCCCAGGCGAGCAGTTCGCGGGCCGGCCCGCCCACGTGCTCGCCGAGGACGGCGCCGGCGAGGCGGCCGAGTGCGGTGCGCGTGCGCGCCGAACAGTCCCGGGCGGCCAGGGCGTCGTCGGTGAGCCGCTCCAGCGGGCCGGCGGCGGCGTCGTCGAAGAGCCGCGGCGGCACTGCCGCGACCTCCTCCAGCGCCGTGCCGCGGACCGGGTCCTGCTCGTTGCGCAGTCGGGTGAGCAGTTCGAGCGCCTCGGGCAGGGCGCCCGGTTCGCCGGAGAGTGCGGCCTGCCGGACCAGCTGTGCCCAGGCCCAGCCCCGGTCCCAGGCGTCGGCCACGCGGGTCTCGGCCAGCAGCCTCGGCCGGGCCTCGGCGACCGGCAGCAGGACGAGCGGGACGACGTCCTCGCTGTCCGCCGCCAGCCGGGCCCGCGCCCGCACGTGCCGCTCCTTCGCGGGCAGCACGGCGAGGACGTCGACGGAGTACCAGGAGCGGTACGGCCCGGGCTGCGCCGCCACCTCGTCGTAGAAGGCGGCCCGCCGGGCCGGGGGCAGCTGCCGCAGCAGCGCGAGGTGGCTCCCGTGGTGGCGGTGCGCGAGCGCGGCGAGTCCGTCCGGCCGGGCCGCGGCCAGCCGACGGGCCACGCCGGCGCGCAGCGGCGGCTCGTGGCGGTGCCGGTCGATCGCGAGCAGCAGGCGGACGGTCCGCTCGGCGGAGACGGCTGCGAGGCCGGCGAGCCGGTCGCGCAGCGGGCCGGGCAGGCCGGCCACGGGGGGGCGCTCCAGCAGCTCCAGCATCCGGGCCGGTTCGCGGCCCGCGGCGGCGGCCAGGCCGAGGGCGTGCCGGTGCCAGAAGGTGCGCCTCAAGCCGTACGGCAGGTCGGCGAGCTGACGCTCGGCCTCGTCCAGCACCGCGCCCGGGTGGCGGTGTCCGAGCGAGGTGGAGAAGGCGATCGCGTGGGCCAGCGCGGGCAGTTCGGCGGCGACGACCTCGGTCGAGCAGACCGGCAGCAGCCGGGCCGCCTCGGCGGCGCCCCAGCGCTCGCGGACGACCGGCACCAGCCGCTCGGCCACCGCTGTGCGCCCGGCCCGCAGGACGGCGCGGGCCAGCTCGTCGCGGACCGCCTTCGGGGCGGTGAGCATCGCGGCCTCGAGGTCGCCGTCCGGGAACGGCAGCTCCCCGATCGCCCGGTGCGCGTAGCGCCGCACGACGGGGTCGGGGTCGTCGATCCGGTCGATCAGATGGCGCGCTTGCCGTCCGGCGAGGGCGGCGAGCGCGGCGAGTCGGCGTTCGTACGGGCCACGGCCGTCCAGCTCGGCGAGCAGGGCCGTCAGGTCGGAGGGGGCGAGGGCGGCGGCGGTACGGGCCACCTCGCGCAGCCGGAGCGGATGGGGCAGTGGTTCGACGGCGGCGAGCAGCCGGTCGGCAGTCAGGTGAGGCATCGGCGCCGATTGTGCCCGACGGGCCCGGCGCGGGCATCCGGTTTTTCACGGCGGTACGCCAGCCGACGGCCCGGGTCCGGGTCGGTTCGGCGGGGGTCGGCTCGGGCCGGGGCTGCACGCCGACGGGCGTCCGGTCATTCCGGCTCGGTCGGCAGGGTCCGGGCGAGCCACTCCCGGACGGCCTTCGCCGTCGTGCCCACGTGTTCGTCGAGGATGGAGTAGTGGTCGCCCGGCACGTCGCCGGCCCGCAGCTGCAGGGTCGGGACGGTCGGCTCCGGCTCCTGGCGGTCGAGGAAGATGCGGGCGTAGGCGCCCATGGCGGCGAGGGCGGGCTCGTCGAGCCTGGTGGCGCTGCGGGCGGCCAGTTCGGCGAGCCGGCCCTCGTCGCGGACGGGGTGGGTGTCGAGCAGGACCACCGCCTCGGCGCCGACGCGTTCCGCGACGGCTTGGGCGACCAGCCCGCCGGAGGAGCGGCCCAGGAGCACGACCGGGCGGTCGAGTCGCCCGATCGAGGCGGCGTGGGTCCGGACGAGGCTCTCCACGTCCTCGGGGACGGGGCCGCCGTCGTACCCCGGGTGCGGGAGCAGCCACAGGCCGGGCAGGTGCCGGGCGAGGAGGGCGTACTCCCCGGGGGGAGAGGTGAGGGCGGGGAAGCAGACGACGGCCGGGCCTTCGCCGGCGCTGAGCCGCCGCGGGGCGACGGACGGGAGGGTCGTCGCCGACGGCAGCGCCCAGGAGGCGGAGACGAGCAGGTGCATGGCCTCCTGGGGCCGGCCCAGCTCGCACAGTTTGCGGTACAGGAAGGTGAGCGTCCCCGGGGCCGGTGGTGGGCGCAGCTGCTCGGCGAGGGCCCTGGGGGTGGCGGCGTCGAACACCACCGTGGCGGGGAGGCGCAGGCCGGTCCGTTCCTCCAGTCGGTTGCGCAGTTCGATGGAGGTCAGCGAGTCGAAACCGAGGTCGGGGATCGGGGTGTCCGGGTCCACGTCCGGGTAGCTGAGGACGGCGGCGACCTCGGCGCGCACCATCTCCAGCGTGCCGGCCGGCGGGGTCGGTTCCGGTGTGCTCCGCGGTTCCGGACGGTGCGGGTGGTGGGGCTGGTCGGGGCAGGCGGGCTCGGTCGGACCGTTCGGGTGGTCGAAGGCGATCGGTACCAGGACGGGTTCGTCGGTGCCCAGTGCCGCCTCCAGGAGTGCCAGGCCCTCGGCGGGCGCGAGGGGCAGCAGACCGGCGGCGGCCGTCCGGTCGGCCATCATGCCGATCGTCCAGGGCCCCCAGGCCAGGGAGAGCGCGGGGAGTCCCAACCGCCGCCGGTGGCGGGCGAGTTCGTCGAGAGAGCTGTTGGCCGCCGCGTAGTTGGCCTGCCCGGCGTGGCCGAGCACACCGGACGCCGAGGAGAACAGCACGAAGGCGTCCAGGTCCCGGTGTGCGGTCAACTCGTGCAGCTGCCAGGCGGCTTCCGCCTTGGGGCGCCACACCGTCGCCAGGCGGGCCGGGGTCATCGACGTCAGGATGCCGTCGTCGAGCACTCCGGCGGTGTGCACGACGGCCCGCAGGTCCTCGATGGAGTCGACCAGTGCGGCCAGCGCCGCCCGGTCGGTGACGTCCAGGCGCGTCTCGCCGCTGCGGCCGGCGACGACGACGCGCACTCCCCTGCCCCGCAGGTGCTCGGCGACCGCCCGGCCCAGTGCGCCGCCGCCGGTGACCAGGACGGTGCCGCGCCAGGTGAAGGTGCCGCCCGGCACGGGGACCAGGTTCGCGCGTTCGGCCACCGTGTCGGTCCGCCCGTCGCCGAGTTCGGCCAGGGTGAACCGGCCCGGGTGCTCCGTCTGCGCGACCCGCACCAGGCCGGCCACCGCCGCTCCCGCCGGATCTCCCGGCCGTACCAGGACGGTGAGGTGCTCGTGGTCGGCCTGCAGTTCCCGCAGTGCGAGCGCCAGGGCGGCGGGGGCGTCGCCGGGCCGCACCTCGTGGACCCGACCGCGCGGCCGGCCCGGGGTCCGCTGCCACTCCGGGCGGAACAGCCCGCCCCGGCCGGCCCCCGGCACGGGGTGGCCGGTCGGACGCGGTCCGGTCGAGCGGGTACCGAGCGGACCGGTGTCGGCCGCAGGGGTACTCGTCGAACGGGGTCCGAGCGCGCGCACGGTGAGTGATTCGACGCAGGCCACCGGCCGGCCCTCGTGGTCGGCGACGGCGATCCGCCCGTCACGGATGCGGACCCGCAGCCCCGTGGCCCCCCGCGCCAGCAGGTGCACCCCGCGCAGGGCGAACGGCACTCCCCCGCCGAGCAGCCGCGCCGGGTGCAGCGCCGCGTCGAGCAGGGCGGGGTGGAGCGCGAAGCGCCCCGCGTCCGGGAAGTCCCCGCGCACCTCGCCGAAGAGGTCGTCGCCGCGGCGCCACACCCTGGACAGCCCGCGGAACGCCGGTCCGTACTCGGCGTGGTCGACGTCGAGTTCCTCGGCCTCCGGCGGGGGCCACGGGCCGATGTCCACCGGCGGCGCGGGGCGGGAGTCCAGCCGGCCGCTGGCACAGAGGACGCCGTTCGCGTGCACCTCGAACGGCCGCACGCCACCGGTCCCGGGACGTACGACGATCTCGGCGCGCCGGGTCTCCGGCAGGCGCATCACCGTGTGCAGGACCAGGTCGTCGACGGTGCCGCAGCCGGCCCGCTCCCCCGCGTACAGCACCATTTCCAGGATCGCCGTGGCGGGCACGACCGCCGTTCCGTCGACGACGTGGTCGAGCAGCCACACGGGGGTGAGGTCGGCGGTGCACACCACCTCCCCGGAACCGGGCACGACGACGGTCGACTCGATCAGGGGGTGCTCGGCGGCGCGGTCGAGCCAGTAGCGCCGGCGCTGGAAGGCGCTGGTGCCCCGCAGCCGGGCCGCCGTCCGCTCGGGGTCGGTGGTGGGGATGACACCCTCGATGCCCTCCACGCCCTCGATGCCCTCCACGCCCTCCATGCCCTCGACGTCCTCCATGCCCTCCAAGTCCCCAACGCCCGGGCCCAGGTCGACGAGGGTGACGCCGTCGACCGCGGCCACCTGCTCGGCGAGGCCGACCGTCTCGTGCCGGCGCCGCAGCCAATGCTCCGGATCGTCCGGGCGGGCGCCGATGACCGGAATGAGCGGCGGGCGGTACGTCAGGGTCCGTGCCGTCTCCGCGAACTCCTCCGGCCCGCGGGCGGTGAGCAGCCTCGCCGCGTCGGGCAGGGACAGGACCCCGGCCACGTGAGCCGCCGCGATCTGCCCGGCGCCGTGCCCGATCAGCGCGTCCGGGCGGTACCCCCAGGACTCCAACAGGCGGAACAGCGCCACCTCGTGGGCGAACAGGGCCGCCCGGGCGAGGTCCGTCCGGTGCGCCGGGTCCGGTGCCGTGTTCAGCACCGGATCCAGCTGGGCGCGCGCCTCCTCGAACGCGGCGGCGAACACCGGGTACTCGGCCGCCAGGTCCCGGGTCGTCCCGCGCTGCCGCGCCCCCTGCCCGGGGAACAGGAACGCCACGCGCAGCTGCTCGTACTCCTCGACGATCACATGCGCGTTGGTCCCCGAGATCCCGAAGGCCGACACCGCGGCCCGGCGCGGACGGTTCTGCGTCGGCCGGGACGCCGACCGGCCCACCGAGCGGGACGCCGGCCGGCCCGTCGGCCAGGGCGTCGGCTCGGTGACCAGCCGGACGGCCCCGGCGGACCAGTCGACGTGCGGGCTGGGCTCGTCGACGTGCAGCGTGGCGGGCACGGTGCGGTGCCGCATCGCCATCACGGTCTTGATCACGCCGGCGACCCCGGCGGCCGCCTGGGTGTGCCCCAGGTTGGACTTGACCGTACCGACCAGGAGCGGCGCCGACCGGTCCCGGTCCTGGCCGTAGGTGGCGAGCAGCGCGGCCGCCTCGATCGGGTCGCCCAGGGCGGTGCCGGTTCCGTGGGCCTCGACCACGTCCACGTCGGCGCCGGTCAGCCCGGCATCGGCCAGCGCCTGCTGGATCACGGCCGCCTGGGCGGGGCCGCTGGGCGCCGTGAGGCCGTTCGACGCCCCGTCCTGGTTGACCGCGGAGCCGCGCAGCAGGGCAAGGATCGGGTGACCGTTGCGCAGCGCGTCGGACACCCGCTCCAGGACCAGCAGCCCCACCCCCTCCGACCAGGCGGTGCCGTCGGCGGCGGCGGAGAACGGCTTGACCCGTCCGTCCGGGGCCAGGCCGCGCTGCCGGCTGAACACGACGAAGCTGTCCGGCGTGGCCATGACGGTCGCGCCGCCCGCCAGGGCCAGGTCGCACCGGCCGTCGCGCAGGGAGTCCGCCGCGAGGTGCGTGGCGACCAGCGAGGAGGAGCAGGCGGTGTCCAGGGTGAGCGCCGGGCCGTGCAGTCCCAGGTGGTAGGCGATCCGCCCCGAGGCCACGCTGCCCGCCGCGCCCAGGGCGAGTTGGGCCTGGAGCTGGTGGGCGCTGCCCCGGAAGCGGCCGGCGTAGTCGTTGTACATCAGGCCGACGAAGACGCCGGTGTTGCTGCCGCGCAGCGATTCGGGCGCGATGCCCGTCCGTTCGAACGCCTCCCAGGCCGTCTCCAGCAGCAGTCGCTGCTGCGGGTCGGTGGCCAGGGCCTCGCGCGGCGACATGCGGAAGAACGCCGCGTCGAAGTCGGCCGCGTCCTTGAGGAAGCCGCCGCGGGTGACGTAGCTGGTGCCGATGTGGTCGGGGTCGGGGTGGAACAGGTCGTCCAGGGGCCAGCCCCGGTCGGTGGGGAACTCCGTGATCGTGTCCCGGCCGGCGGCGACCACGCGCCAGAGGTCCTCGGGGCTGCTGATCCCGCCGGGGTAGCGGCAGGCCATGCCCACGATCGCGATCGGCTCGGTGGCCGCGGCCCTGCGGGCGGGCGGTGGCGGGCCGGCGGCCGCGCCCGTGAGGTAGTCGGCCACCGCGCGGGGCGTGGGGTGGTCGAACACCAGGGACGGCGGCAGGGCGACGCCCAGGTCCGCGCCCAGCCGGTCCCGCAGCCGTACGGTGCCGAGCGAGTCCAGGCCGGCTTCGGCGAACGGCTGGTCCGCCCCGGGCGACCGGCCGGTGATCCCCGCGGTCTCCCGCCGGACCACGTCGAGCAGGTACTGGTGGCGCAGCCGCCGCCGCGCCGGTTTGCCCGAGGAGGTCTGCGGGATCCGGCTGACGGGGCGGATCTCCTGCGGCACCCGGTGCGGTGGCAGCAGGCCGCGACAGTAGGCCAGGAGCGCCGCCGGATCCGCGTCGCCCACCACGTAGGCGACCGGTACCTCGCCGAGCACCGCGTCGGGCTCTCCCGCCACGGCCACCTCCCGGACGCCGGGGTGGCGGGCCACGATCTGCTCGATCTCGGCCGGGTGGACGTTCTCCCCGCCCCGGATGATCACGTCGCTCGCCCGCCCGGTCACCACCAGTCGGCCGCCCTCCTCGTGGCCGAGGTCCCCGGTCGCGTGCCACCCGTCGGCGCCGGGCATCCGCACCCGGAGCTCGCCGTCGACGAACCGGGTGTCGATCCCGGGCAGCACCACGCCGTCGACGGCGATCTTCCCGGACGCCTCCGTGCTGCCGTAGCCGTCGTGCAGCTCACGCCCGAACGCGCGGCGGAACCGGGCCCGCAGCTCCTCCGGCAGCGGGGCACCGGCGGACAGGCAGCGCGGCGGCAGCGGCGCCCCGGCGTCCAGGAGCTGGGTGAAGACCGTAGGGACGCCGCCCAGGGCCGTGAACGGCGTCCGGCGCAGCAGGGCGGCCGCCCGGTCCGCGGTGAACCGGTCCATCACGTAGGCGCTCGCGCCCAGGGCCAGCACGCCCACCACGCACATCGAGTGCCCGAACGCGTGGAACAGCGGCAGCGGCCAGAGCAGGTGGTCGTCACCGGACATGCCCAGCTGTCCCCGGTAGGCGAGATCGGCCGACCGCAGCCAGGCCCGCTGCGCCGACAGCACGCCCTTCGGGTCCCCGCCGGTCCCCGACGTGTAGTGCAGCCAGGCGGGCTCGTCCGGTCCGAGGTCGTCCCGCGGCGGCGTACGGGTGACCCCGAGCAGCTCGTCGACGGTCACCACGCGGGCGCCGGCCACCCGCCGGACCCGCGCCAGGTGCTCGCGGTCGGTGACCAGCACCTCGGCGCCGCTGTCCGCCACCCGGAACCGGAGGTCGTCCTCGCCGCTTCGCGGGTCGAGCAGGACACCGACCGCGGCCGCGCGGGCGACCCCGAGGGTGGCCGTGACGGCGGGCACCCCGCCGGCCAGGCACAGCGCCACCCGGCCGCCGCGCCCGACCCGCAGGTTGCCCGCCACCCGGGCGGTGCGGCGGGCGAGTTCGCCGTAGTCCACCGTGCCGTCGGCGTCGGCGAAGGCGGTCTTGGCCCCGCGATCCGCTGCGTGACGGAGGATCAGTTCATGCACCTTGCACCCCTGTGGTCGGTCACGTGGCCACTCCGTCACGCGGTAACCCGGTAACGCGGCAACGGTGTTCACCGTAGCGAACTCGGAGTCCCGGTCACTGCGCACACCGAGCCCGTGTCTCCCGGCGGCCACCACGACGACGTACGGGAAGGCGAAGCCGCCGACCCCGCGGCCCGATCAGGCTCGCAGGCCCGCGAGTTCGGCCGCGACCGACGGCGCCTCCCGGGCGCCAAGGCTGTCGTACACCGCCAGAGCCTCGCGCAGGCGTCTCTCGGCCGCGTCGACCCGACCCAGGTCGCGCTCGCACCGGCCGGCGCCGAGCAGGGCCGCACCCGTCTGGCGCGGGCTTCCCAGTTCGCGGGCCAGTGCCAGGGCCGACTCGTAGTCGGCCAGCGCGGACGCGGGGTGCGACGGACGCCGCAGTGCGCCCCGGACGTTGAGGGTCTGCGCCTCGCCGTGCCGGTCGCCGATGGCCCGCGCCAGGTCGAGCGCGGCGTCGAGGTCCCGAGCCGCGAGCTCGCGCTCACCAGAGGCCAGCCGGACCTCGGCCCGGGTCCGGAGGGTGTTCCCCTGCCCTCGCCGGTCGCCCAGTTCCTCCGCGATGAGCAGGGAGCCCTCCGCCGCGGTGCCGGCCGGGAAGAGGTCGCCCCGGAGCCGGTGGGCCGCGCTGAGGTGGCGCAGCGCGTGCGACTGGGCCCGCCGGTCGCCCAGTTCCCGGGCGAGGTCCAATGCCTCCTGGTGCGCCAGGGCGGCGGCGGCCGGATCGCCCGCGGACCGGTGCACCGCCCCCAGGTAGTTGAGGCTGTAGACCTGGCCGCGCCGGTCGCCCAGCTCGCGCGAGATCCGCAGCGCCTCGTTCTGCAGGTCGAGCGCCTCGTCGGCCCGGCCGGTCAGCGACCGCAGCACGCCGAGGGCGTGGATGATGTAGGTGCTGCCGCGGCGGTCACGGATCCCGCGGGAGAGCGCGAGGGCCTGTTCGACGAGGCGGGTCCCGGAGTCGTAGTGACCGGTCTGGCGGTGGACTATCCCGAGATTGGCGAGGGCGACGGCCTCGCCCCGCCGGTCGCCGAGGTCGTGGAAGAGTTCGGCGGAGCGGGCGAGTTCCGCCTTGGCCTCGTCGTAGCGACCGACCAGGCGGTGGGCCACGCCGAGGTAGTTGAGGGCACTGGCCTCGCCTGCGCGGTCCCCGTTCTCGCGGAAGATCGGTACGGCCTCGTCGTGGGCGGCGATGGTGGCCGGGTAGTCACCGGTCTGGCCGTGGACCGCGCCGAGGTCGTTCAGCACTCGTGCTTCGAGCCGGCGGTCGCCGACGGCTTGGGCGACGGCCGTCGCGGCGCGCAGGTCGTCCGCCGCGCCCCGGTAGTCGCCGCCCAGGCGCCGCACCAGGGCGAGGTTGGTGAGGGCCTCGATCTGGAGAGTGGGCTGTGCCGACTGCCGGGCGCAATCGGCCGCCGCCGAGTGCAGGGCGACGGCCTGGTCCCAGGGGCCGACGAACCGCAGGAACCCGCTGAGTGCCTGGGCCAGTACGACGACGCGGTCGGGGTGGCCGTGGTCGGCGCAGTACCGAGCACAGGCCAGCAGGTTCGCGATCTCGGTGTCCAGCCAGTCCCGAGCCGCCTGGGCCTCGCGGGCCGTGTCCGCGCCCCCGGGCGCCGCTCCGGGCGCGATGGCGGCGACGGCGGCCACGGCGCGTTCCTCCAGGAACGTGAACAGCCGCTCCCGTGCCGCGTCCCGGTCGGCCGGTTCGTCCTCGTCGGTGAGCAGGCCTGCGTACTCCCGGACGAGGTCGTGCATCCGATAGCGGCCGGGCGCGGACTCGATGAGCAGGTGGTCGTCGTACAGGTGCTCCAGTTCGTCGGCCGCGTCGTCGGGGTCATTGCCGTGCAGTGCGGCGGCGATCTCGGCGTCGCACTCGGTGCCCGGGTTCAGGCTGAGCCGGCGGAAGAGTGCCTGGCGATCCTCGGGCAGCTCCCGGTAGGAGAGTTCGAAGGCCGCCGCGACGGCCACGTTGCCGGCGCGCAGCCGGGAGAGCCGCCGTCTGGCCCTGCCCAGGTCGGCGGCGAGGTGGGCGAAGGACCAAGTGGGGTGGTTGCGCAGGCGGCCGGCGACCAGGCCGACCGCCAGCGGCAGCCGGCCGCAGTGTTCCACGACGGCCGCCGCGGCGGCGGCCTCCGCCCCCTCCGCCGTCCGTCCCGAGCGCCCGCAGAGCATCTCGACGGCCGTCGACTCGTCCAGGATGTCGAGGGACAGCACCACCGTGTCCGGCAGCGCCGCGAGCCGGCGCCGGCTGGTGATCAGCACCAGGGACTCGGCCGCGTTGGGCAGCAGCGGCTCGACCTGACTGTGGTCGACCGCGTCGTCGAGAATGAGCAGTACGCGCTTCGAGGCCATCCGGTCCCGCCACAGGACGGCCCGGGCGTCGATCGTGGACTGGCGGTCGGGGCCGCCGGGGATCAGCTCGGGCGACACTCCGCTTGCCGACAGCAGGGCGACCAGCCCGTCGGCCGGATCCACCGGGGACTGGCCGGGGGTGTGCCCGTGCAGGGGCAGGAACAGCTGTCCGTCCGGGAAGCGGTCGGCCAGCCGGTGGCCGAGGTGGACGGCGAGCGCGGTCTTGCCGACGCCCGGCATCCCGCCGATGGCGTGGATGTCGATGACCCGCCCGGCACCGCTCACCCCGATGACCGCGTCGCTCAGTCGGGCGAGTTCGCGGTCCCGGCCGACGAAGGCGGAGAGGTCTCGGGGAAGGGTTCGCATGGCTGCCGCCAGTGTCGATCGAATGGCTGACGAATGGTCAGTACCCGAATACGATGACACGTTGATGTCGGCCAGGCCATGTCGGCGGAGGATTTCGGCCACGGCGGCGTCTGCCAGGACGGCGTCGACCGGGACGGCGGCCAGCCGGTCCGCATAGCGCAGCGGGTCCACCACGACCACGGCGAGCAGGGCCGACGGGGCGCCGTCGCGGGCCACGGTGCAGACCGGCCCGCCCGAGATGCCCGCCCAGCCCGATCGCCCGTCCCTCGTCCGGATCGGTGCAGATGCCACGGTGAGCTGGAGTCGTCCGGAGCGGGCCCCGCTGAGCGGATTCACCGTCGCGAGCACCTGGTCGACGTCCCGCCGGCGGCCCGCCATCGCGTCGGGAAACCCGCCGACCTGCACCCGGTGCCCAGGCTCGACGTCCGTGATCCGTGCCCACGCGACCGGCACCGGGGCCGACGGCGGCACCCACAGCGGGTCGACGATCTCCAGCAGCGCGGCGTCGACGCCCTCCTCCGGCCCGTCGTAGCGGATCCACCGCGTCCGGGCCCGTACCGCCCGTTCACTGTCCAGGGCCTGTACCCGGGGCTCGGCGGTGAAAACCTCACCCGACCTCAGGACGTGGGCGGCGGTCAGCACCAACCGGTCGGCGACCAGATAGCCGCTCCCCCTGGACTGTTCGGAGAGCACCTCGACAACCCGGCAGCGGTCCATTCGGCAAGCCCCCGACCCTCCGGCACGTCACCCGAGTTCGGGGTCGGTCCAGCAGGAGGCGACCTCCGCGGCCCGGCCGGTCGTGGTGTCGGTCGGTTGCAGCACGAGCTTGATCCGCTGACCCGAACCGTGGGCCAGCTCCCCCTTCGCCCCGGCCGACACGATGCCCCAGCGCAGGCCCCCGTCCACCGACCCGGTCCGCTTGAGCTCCACGTCGAACTCCAGCTCGATCTGGCCCAGTTCGAACCGGAGCCGCTTCCCGTCGCCCTCGGCCGTCGCCGCGTCCAGTTCGGCGCGCAACTGCTGGATCGCCTCGGCAAGACCGGTCCACGCCGCGTCCACGTTCCTCCCCCGATGCAGAACGTTCCCCTGGCCGGCCTTCACCGCCCCGGTCGAGTGATACCCGTCACCGCCCGGCCGCAACACACAACTTCAGTTCCATGCAGAGTTTTTGACATCGATTCACACCTAACCTTTGCCGGCTCCGAGCGCGACGGGGTGACGGCTGATCGGCCGGCGCCGGCCGATCAGCCGTCGCCCCGGGCCCAAGTGCGGTAGGCGGCCACCGCCGTGGGCAGGGTGGGGAAGATCCGGTCGGCGCCGACGGAGGTGCTCAGGCCGTAGGCGTCGAGTTCGTCGCGCAGGTCCTGCTTGACCCGGGCCAGGGCGAACACGATGCCGCGGGCTTCGAGTTCGAGGCGCAGGGCGTCCAGCGAGTCCAGCGCGGTGATGTCCACCTCGACGTTCGCCTCGGTGTTGAGGACGAACCACCGCACCGGCTCCGGCTGTTCGGCCAGGGCGGCGAGCGCCCGGCGGCGCAGGTTCTCCGCGTTGGCGAAGAACAGCGGGGAGTCGTAGCGGTAGACGAGCAGGCCGGGGACGGTCCGCGCCTCGGGGTAGTCGTCGACGTCGTGCATCCCGGCCACGCCCGGCACCAGGCCGAGCACCGCGTCGTGCGGTCGCGCGACCCGGCTGAGCAGCTCGATCACCGACAGTCCCACCGCGACCAGGACGCCGTAGAGGATGTCCAGGGTCAGCACGCCGGCCATGCATCCGAGCGCCAGCAGCAGTTCGCGGCTCCGGAAGGAGGCCAGCCGGCGGAAACCGGCGAGGTCGATCATCCGGAGTGCGGCGAACACGACCAGGGCCCCGAGCACGGCGTCCGGGGTGTCGTGCAGCAACGGGCTGAGGAACAGCAGCACGGCGACCACGCCGAGGCCGGCCGTGAGCGCGTACAGCTGGGTGCGTCCTCCGGCCGACTCGGCGAGCGCGGTACGGCTGGCGCTGCTGCTCACCGGGAAGCCCTGGAAGAAGCCCGCGCCGAGGTTGACCGCGCCGAGGCCCAGCAGTTCCTGGTTGGCGTCCAGCCGCCGCTCCTGCCCCGATCCTTCGAAGGCGCGCGCGGTGAGGATGAAGTCGGTGTAGCCGACCAGGAGGATCCCCAGTGCCGGCAGCAGCAGCCGGTTCAGCTCGGTGAGGTCCGGCAGCACGGGACGGGGCAGCCCGGCCGGGATCTCGCCGATCACGGCGAGGCCGTGGTCCTTGAGCGAGAACGCGGCCGAGACCGCGGTGCCGAGCACGACGGCCAGCAGCGGGCCGGGCAGGCGCGGGAGGAAGCGGGCCGCCAGGAGGAGGAAGAGCAGGGTGGCGGCGCTGAAGGCGACCGTCGGCAGGTGGGCCTCGGTGAGGTTCGACGCGAACGACGTCAGCTGCGGGAAGAACCCCTCTCCCCGCACGTCGATCCCGGTGAGTTTGGACAGCTGGTCCACGATCATGATCAGTGCCACGCCCGCGAGGTAGCCGATCAGCACCGGTCGGGAGAGCAGGTCGGCGACGAAGCCGAGCCTGGCCAGCCAGGCCAGCACGCACAGCAGGCCGACCACCACGGCCAGGCTCGCGGCCAGGACGGCGTAGCGGGCGGTGTCGCCGCCGGCCAGCGGGCCGATCACGGTGGCGGTCATCAGCGCCGTGGTCGACTCGGGCCCGACCGACAGCAGCCGGGACGAGCCGACCAGGGCGTACAGCACGATCGCGGGCAGGATCGCCCACAGCCCGGTGACCGGCGGCAGCCCCGCCACGCTCCCGTACGCCATGACCTGGGGCACCAGGTAGGCCACCACCGTGGCACCGGCCACCAGGTCGCCCCGCAGCCAGTCGCGACGGTAGGAGCGGAGCACCGTGAGTCCCGGCAGCGCCGGCACGACGCGGCGCCGTCGTCGCCCGGGGGGAGCACCGGCGGCCATGGATCTCCTCAAGGGCTCCGGAACGCCGTCACGGACGGGGGCCGGCCGTCGCGGCGCCGCGGGCGGCCGCCGTCCCGCCGCCGGCGCCGGACACCCTGCGGGCGACGAACTTGCCCAGTTCCCACAGCAGCAGGAGCGCGACGGCGGCCAGCAGGGCCCAGCCGAACTGCCGGGCGGTGATGTCGGTGGTTCCGAGGAGGCGGTGGAACGCGTCCATCTGGGTGACCAGCACCGCGAGGGCGAACTCGCCGAGGGCCGCCAGGTTCATCTGCTTGCTGTCGAAGGTGCTGACGGTCAGCGCGGAGCCGCGCTCGCTGCGGCATTCGTAGGCCGCCACGATCAGGCAGAGCGCGAAGGCGGTGAACGCGATCGAGTTGCCGGTCCGCGCGCTGTGGTAGTGCGCCTCGCCCAGCTTGGTCAGCCCGAGCAGGGCGACCGTGACGGCCAGCCCGGCGAGCCCGACGGTGATCATCACGGGCCCGGTCAGCACCGTCTCGCCGCGCGGGCGCGGGGTGCGCCGCATCAGGCCGGGGCTCTCCTGGTCGAAGCCCAGGGCGAAGCCGAAGGGGGCGTTGACCACGAAGTGGACCCACAGGACCTGCGCCGGGGTGAACGGCTCGCCCGCGGCGATGTTCAGGAGCGCGGCGCCGAGGAAGGTCAGCACGAACGTCACCAGCAGCACCAGGACGAACCGGATGTACTTGGTGAGGTTGTCGTAGAGCTTCCGGCCCTCCTCGACGGCGTACACGATGGTGGCGAAGTTGTCGTCGGCGAGGACCATGCGGCTCGCGTTCTTCGCCGCGTCGGTGCCGCTGCCCATGGCGATGCCGATGTCGGCGGCCTTGATCGCCGGCGCGTCGTTGACGCCGTCGCCGGTCATGGCGACCACGTCGCCCTTCCGCTTGAGCGTGGCGGCGAGCAGCACCTTGTGCTCGGGCGCGACCCGGCCGAGGACTCCGATGCCGTCGATCCGGGACAGCCGCTCCTGCTCCGGCAGGGCGGCGAAGTCGGCGCCGAGGACGGCCTCCCCGTCGATGCCGAGTTGACGGGCGATGGCCGCTCCGGTGGTGACGTCGTCGCCCGTCACCATGCGGACCCGGATGTGGGCGGCCTGCGCGCTGGCGATCGCGGCCCGTGACTCCTCGCGCGGCGGGTCGACCATGGCCACCAGGCTGGTCATCCGCAGGTCCTCGACGAACGCCAGCAGGTCGCCGTCCGGGTCGAAGTCCGCCGGGTCCAGGTCGCGGACGGCCCCGGCCATCACCCGCAGCCCTTCGCCGCCCATCCGCTCGGTCTGCGCCTGGGCGCGTCCGCCGAGCTCCGCGTCCCAGGGGACGACCACGCCGTTCGAGTCGGCCGAGGAGGCCCGGGCCATGACCGCGGGGGCCGCGCCCTTGACGAAGCACCGCACCACCGCCCGGCCGTCCGCGTCCTTCGCCTCGTTGAAGCTGGCCATCAGCTTGTAGGTGGGGTCGAACGGCAGGGTGGCGAGCCGGGGGAAGCGCTCCCGGGTGGCCTCGATGTCCAGCCCGGCCTTGTGGCAGAGGACGAGCAGCGCGCCCTCGGTCGGGTCGCCGACGACCTCGCCGTCGACCAGTTTCGCGTCGTTGGCGACCAGGTGGGGCAGGACGGCGTCCTCGATGCTCGGGGCGGAGCCCGCGGCGTGGTGGATCCGCCCGTCGAGGCGGTAGCCGGTGCCGGAGACGGTGTAGCGGTCGGCGGGGGTGAGCACCTCGACGACCGTCATCTGGTTCATCGTGAGGGTGCCGGTCTTGTCGGAGTTGATGGCCGAGGTGAAACCGAGGGTCTCGACGGACGGCAGTTCCTTGACGATCGCGTGCCGCTTGGCCAGGTTGAGGCTGCCGACGGAGAGGATGACCTGGCTGACCGTCGGCAGCGCCTCCGGGATCGCCGCGATGGCCAGCGAGACCGCGCTGACGAAGAGGGCGTCCCACGCCTGGTCGCGGCTGCGGCCGAGCGCGAACATCACGACCATGGTCAGGCCGGCCGCCGCCGCGATCCACAGCGTCAGCGTGTTCAGCTCCTTGGTGAGCGGCGACTGCTCCTTCTCGGTGGCCGACAGCATCCCGGAGATCTTGCCCAGTTCGGTGCCGGAGCCCGTCGCGGTGATGACGAGCAGTCCGCTGCCGTGGGTGACCGGGGTGTCCATGAAGGCCATGTTGGTCTGGTCGCCCGGGCCCAGCGCCCCGGCCGGCAGGGTGCCGGTGTCCTTGGCGGCGGGGACGCTCTCGCCGGTCAGCGCCGACTCGTCGATCTGCAGCGCGCTGGCCTCGACGATCCGTCCGTCCGCCGGGACCTCGTCGCCCGCCCTGACGAGCACCACGTCGCCCACGACCAGCTGTTCGGCCGGGATCTGCGCCTCCGTCCCGTCCCGCCGCACGCGCGCGGTGGCCTTCATCATCGACCTCAGCGCGTTCATCGCGCTCTCGGCCTTGCCCTCCTGCCGCAGGCCGACCACGGCGTTGAGCAGCGTCAGGACGATCAGCAGGATCCCGGTGGTCCACTCCTTGATCGCCAGGGAGACCACCGCCGCCGCCAGCAGGATGATCTGCATGTAGCTGCGGTACTGGTCGAGGAAGCGCAGCCAGTCGGGCCTCGACTTCTCCACGGGCAACGCGTTCGGCCCGTTCGCGGCGAGCAGTTCGGCCGCCCGGGCGGCGCTGAGCCCGGTCGCCGGGTCCACCCCGAGCGAGGACGCGACCTCGTGGGGAGGTCGCGCGTACCACGGGTCCGGGGACTCCTGCGGGCCGGACGGCCCAGCCTGCTCCGCCATTCTTCACTCCTCGGGATCCGGGAACGTCCCCCCTTGGACGTCGGTCGGTCCGACGCGTCGACACGGACGGGCCACGTCCGGACGGGCCACGTCCGGACGGGCCACGCGCGAACGGATCACGTCCGGACGGGCCGCGCCGGACGGATCACGTACGGCCGCCCCGGGGGGCCTCCGCCTCCAGCAGGCGCTTGGCCGCGCGCAGGTCCTTGCGGGTCCGCCCGTCGATCGTGGGGAACTGCGGATCGATCCCGATCAGCGTGTGCGCGAGCACCGCCGCCGCGCAGATGCGCGCGAACCACTTGCGGTCGGCCGGTACGACGTACCAGGGCGCCCACGGCGTGCTCGTGGCCGACAGCATGTCGGAGAACGCCTCCTGGTAGTCGTCCCAGTGCTCGCGCTCGCGGATGTCCGCCTCGGAGAACTTCCAGTTCTTCTCGGGCAGGTCGATCCGCGCCAGGAAGCGCTTGCGCTGCTCCTCCTTGGAGAGGTTCAGGAAGATCTTCACCACCTTGAACCCGTTGTCGGTGAGGTAGCGCTCCCAGTCGTTGATCTCCCGGTACCGGCGGTGCCAGACCCCGGGGCCCTTCGCCTCCTCCGGCAGCTTCTGCCGGTCGAGGTTCTCCGGGTGGACGCGCACCACGAGGACCTCCTCGTAGTGCGAACGGTTGAAGATCCCGATGTCCCCGCGCGCCGGGAGCCGCTGCGCGTACCGCCACAGGAAGTCGTGGTCGAGCTCCTCCGTGGAGGGCACCTTGAAGCTGCTCACATGGACGCCCTGCGGGTTCACCCCGCTCATGACGTGACGGATCGTTCCGTCCTTGCCGCCGGCGTCGAGCGCCTGGAGGCAGAGCAGCACGCCGTAGGTGTCCTGGGCCGCCAGCCGGGCCTGGTACTCCGAGAGCAGCGACACGCCGGTGCGCAGCAGCTCGACGCCCTCGCGCTTCTTCATGCCCGCCTTGTACCGGGGGTCGAAGTCCTCCGCGAGGTCCACCCGCGACCCCGGTTTCACCCGCAGCGGCTTGATGAACTTCGCAATGCGCCTGGCCGTCCGTCCGTCCGACATCGCCTGTACCAGCTCCTCTCGGGTCCGGCGGGCATCAGGAGGCCTGCCGTGGGTCCCGTCCGCGCGGGCGTCCTCGACGCGGCGCGGACCGGGACCGACCAGCACGGAAGAGTGCTACCTGCCACGCTGTGGCCGCCGGTCGGCCGTGTCAATCCGACGGTGTCCTTCCGGGGCGGGCCCACCCGCGCCGGCCGGCCGGGGCGGCCGGCCGGGACGCTCGCGGCCGGTTCGCCCGTCCGGCGTCCGCGTGTGGCAGCGCCCGCGGCCCGTGCCGACGATGGGGCTGCCGGTGCAGTACCCCCGCGATCGGAGGCCGTGATGGCGACCCTGACGGTATGGCGCTTTCCCACCGCGAACGGAGCCGACGAGGCCCTCGCCACACTGAGGAGGCTGGGGCGCCAGGAGCTGATCAAGGTCCAGGACGGAGCGGTGGTCACCTGGCCGGAAGGGGCCAGGAAGCCGAAGACCCGCCATCTGAGCGACATGACCGGCATGGGTGCCGTGGGCGGCGCCTTCTGGGGCTTCTTCCTCGGCATGGTCTTCTTCGTGCCCGTGCTCGGCGCGGCCCTGGGCGCGGCCGGCGGCGCGCTGGGAGGCCACCTCGCCCACGTCGGCATCGACGAGGACTTCGTCAAACGGCTGCGGGAGAAGGTCACCCCCGGCACCTCGGCCCTGTTCGTGCTCAGCTCCGACGCCGTGCTCGACCCGGTCAGGTCGGCGTTCGAGGGCCTGCACGCAGAGCTCCTGGAGACGAACCTCTCCGCGGACGAGGAGGCCCGGCTGCGCGAGGCGTTCACCGAGGGCGAGTGAAACGGCTGACGCACCGTCGGGAACGGCCCTGACCACTCGGGGAATCGAGCAGACCTGTCCCCGCGGCCGTGACCGGCCCGGTCAGCCGTTCCAGGAGCCGGCCGTGGTCGTCGTCCCGGAGGTGCCGGTCGTCCGGCTCGCGCCTCCCGTGCCGGTGACCCGGCCGCCCGGGGCGGCGGCGGGCCGCAGGAACTCCGCCCCGGCGCCCGAGGTGGTCGTCCGCACGCCCGGCGACGAGTTGCCGGTGGTGCTCGTGGTGCCGCTCGCCGGTCCGGCCGAGGTGCGCGGCGCCGAGCCGGCCGGGACCGCCGGAGCGAGGTGCGCCGCGGTGGTCCGGCGCGCGGCCGGGGCGGCGGGGGCGACCGACGGGTCGTCACCGGCCGGCGCGACCCGCTCGATCCGCAGCACCAGGTTGCGGTCCTGCCGGTCGCCGGCCAGGTCGCGGTTGCGGCTGTGCACGACCTGCGTCAGCACGCCCCGGATCTCCTGCCACCGCCCTTGCACCGCACGGATGTTGGGGCACCACTCGCCCTGGTCCCGGTGCTCCAGGTCGAGCTGCCAGCGCTCCGCCTCGACGTGGTGGACGGCGCCGACCTCGCAGGGGATCTCCACCGGAGCGGCGCCCCGGACGGTCACCACCGCCCGCTGCGGAAACCTTCCCTCCACCGCCGTCACCGTGATCCGGCTCGACCCCTGGTACCAGGCCATCGCTGTCCTCCCTCGTCCGTGCTCCGGGCCGGCTGCCGACCGTCCTCACCGGTAGCACGGACGGCGCACCCTCCGGGGTTCGATCGGCCCGCGCCCGGTCTGAACCCGGCGGCCCGCGCCTTCCGTTCAGCGGGGCGATTCCCGGCCCGGCCCGGCCCGCTCCGCAGCTTCGGCCTCCGGAAGCCGGCGCGGGCCGGCCCCGGGGTGGGGCCGGCCCGCGGACGGGGCGGGGCGCGGTGCGGTGCGGTGGTCCGACGGTCAGTCGGCGGCCCCGACCCGCGGGGCGGAGCCGCCCGGGCGGGCGTCGTCCCGGCTCTCGTCCCGGCCCTCGACCAGGACGGCGGGCTCCAGCGGCGAGGCGATCTCCTGCGGCTTGCTGCGGGACGCCCAGTCGCGGATGCCGAGCAGCACCATCACGAAGAAGATCCCGTAGACGATGCCGGAGAAGTACAGCTCGGAGTGGACGGCGAGCGGCACGCCCACCAGGTCGACGGCCAGCCAGACGAACCAGAACTCCACGTAGCGGCGGGCCTGGCTGTACATGGCGAGGATCGAGCCGACGAAGATCCAGGCGTCCGCGAGGACCATCCACCACGGCGCTCCGGGGTAGAACGAGGCGTCCGTCCCCTTCAGCACCGCGCCGAACGCGGCCGTCCCCGCCACCATCGCGGCGACCAGCACGGCGCGCTCCCGCCCCGACGCCCAGCGGACGTTGATGGTGCCTTCCTGCTCGCGGCTGCGCTTCCAGGTCGCCCAGCCCCAGGACGCCGAGACGATGATCACGATCTGTCGGGCGGCGTTGCCGCCGAGGTGCACGTTCAGGCTGGCGATCAGCAGCAGCACCGAGCCGAGGATCTGCACCGGCCAGGCCACCAGGGACCGCCGCAGGGCCAGCCAGACGGTGGCGAGCGCCAGGATGTTGCCCAGGAAGTCGGACCAGTAGACGGGGAGACCGAAGAAGTCGAACTGCTCGTTCAACCAGTGGAACGCGCTCATGACTCACACCTTTGTTCGTGCGGAGCGAGGTGGGGGAAGGGGCGGTCGGCCCCGCCGAAGCGGGGGGTGCGGGGCCGACCGGGCTCGGGGCGCAGGGCGCGCGGCCGCGTGGGGAGCGGGTGTGCGCGCCGGCAGGTGAAGGCGGTGCCGGTGGATCAGGAGGGGGAAGCGTGATGCCGGTGGATCGGGAAGGGGGAACGGCCGTGCCGGTGGGTCAGGAGAGGGCGGCCAGGACGTGCCGTCCGTGCGCGGAGTCCAGCAGGGCCTCGGAGCGGCGGACGTCCTCCCGGGCGGCGAGCAGCAGCTCGTCGACGGAGGCGAACCTCTCGGTGTCCCGGATGCGGGCGACGAACCACAGGTCGACGCGCTCGCCGTACAGGTCGCCCGGGGCGTCGTGGCAGTACACCTCGGTGTGGATCTCGGAGGTGTCGCAGAAGGTGGGGTTGGTGCCGATGCTGATCGTCGCGCGGTGCACGGTGCCGGTCGCGCGGCGGGCCAGCCAGCCGCTGTAGATCGCGGGCGGAGGGACGGGGGTGCCGGGCTCGGCGGCGATGTTGGCGGTGGGGAAGCCCAGCCCCCGCCCCCGGCCGGCACCGTGCACCACGGTGCCGGACAGGGGGGTCGTCGGAGCGTCAGCCATGGGGGGTGAGCTCACGGAACTGGCTGGTGTGGAAGACCAGCGGCTCCACCCCGGGGAACAGCTCGACGGTGAGCAGCTCCATCAGGACGATCTCGTGGTCGCCGCCGTCGTACACCGCGCTCACCCGGGCGGTCAGCCACAGCGCCGCGTCGTGGATCAGCACCGCGCCCTCCGGCGTGGCCTGCCACCCGGTGCCGTCGAAGCGGTCGCCCTCGCGGGAGGCGAGCCGCCGGCAGAGCGCGCCCTGGCCGTGGCTGAGCACGCTCAGCCCGAGCTCCGGTGCCTGAGTCAGCCTGGGCCAGGTGGTCGAGGTGCGGGCCACGCTGACCGCGACCATCGGCGGCTCCAGCGAGATCGACACGAAGGAGCTCACCGCGAGCCCGACCGGTTCGCCGTCGCGCAGCGCGCCGAGCGCGACCACTCCGGTCGGGTAGGCCCCGAACGCCTGGCGCAGCGCCGCGGCGTTGGGCTCCGCCCCGGTCGGCCGCTCCGTGTGCGGCCGCCCCGCGGTCGGCGGCTGCGCGGACGCGGCGGCGGGCGGGTTGGGGTGGTGGGCGGGAGTGACCATGGTCGTCGCCGTCCTCTCGTCGCGAGTGTGGTTCAGTGCCGGTACTGCGCGGCCGGGTGGCTGGCCGGCAGGGCCCGGTCGGACGCGCCGGTGAGCCGCTCGCGCAGCGACTCGCCGTCCGCGTACGCGCCGCGGAAGACGCCGCGGGCGCGCAGGATCGGCAGCACCGACTCGACGAACTCCGTGGTGGAGGCCGGCTGGACGGTCGGCGAGAGCAGGAAGCCGTCCAGGTCGGCGCCCTGCGCCAGGGCGCAGATCTCGTCGGCGATCTCCTCGGCGGTGCCGACCACCGGGCGGGCGCCGACGCCGTGGGTGTGCCAGTCGGCGAGCACGTCGCCGACGGTCCGGCCGGCGAACCGGGCGACCTGGGTCTGGGACATCTCGGTGGACAGCTCCGACATCGGGGTGTCCGGCGCGTACGAGGACAGGTCGAGGCCGGTGAACATGGCGTAGCTGGCGACGGTGACCTCCGGGCGCTGGGCGTCCAGGACGCGCTGCCAGCGGCGCTCGGCGTCCGCGGTGGTGGCGCCGACCACGCAGGAGAACGCCGACATCACCTTGACCTCGTCGGCGCGGCGGCCCGCCCGTACGGCCTCCTCGCGGATCGCCGCGGTGTGCCCGGCGAGCTGCCGCACCGAGCCGCTGCCGACGAACATGCACTCGCCGTGCCGCCCGCCGACCCGCCGCCCGGCCGGGGAGGCGCCGGCCTGGAACAGCACCGGGGTGCCCTGCGGGGAGCGGGCGGTGTTGCCGTAGCCGTGCGAGCGGAAGTACGGGCCCTCGTGCTCGACCGGGTGCACCTTGGCCGGGTCGGCGAAGCGGCCGCCCTTGTCCTTCTCCAGGGCGTCCGGCTCCCAGGCGCCCTCCCAGTACTTGTAGACCAGGTCGAGGAAGTCCTCGGCCATCTTGTACCGGTCGTCGTGCGCCACCATGTCCATGCCGAAGGCCTTGACCGCGGTGTCGGCGGTGCCCGTGGTCACGATGTTCCAGCCGAGCCGGCCGCCGGACAGCTGGTCCAGGGTGGCCAGCCGGCGGGCGAAGGCGTACGGCGGCTCCACCAGCACCGAGCCGGTCACCACCAGGCCCAGGTCGGTGGTGCTCGCCAGCAGCGCCGAGGCGATCACGAACGGGTCCAGGCGCGGCAGGTCCAGGGTCTCCTCGGTGGCGATCGGCGGGCGCACCCCGTCGATCTCCGACCAGCCCCAGGCGTCGGCCAGGAACAGGAAGTCGAGCTTGGCGTCCTCGCAGACCTGCGCGATCTCGCGCCAGTACCCGAGGGTGTCGAACAGGTGCCGGCGGCTGTCGGGGTGGCGCCAGGTGGCGGTGCCGCTCGCGTTGGTCTGGGCGTTCTCGAACAGGCCGAGCTTGAGGTTGCGCATGGGGTGTTCTCCGTTGAACTGGTGATGCGGGGGGGTGGGGGGACCTGGGGTCCGTCACAGCACGGGGGAACGCGGGGGGAACAGGGGGACGGCGGGGTCCGTCAGGATGCCGCGGGGACGGTGGGGGCGTCGAGGACCGCGGCGTCCGCGTCGAGCTGCGCCGCGGACGGCATGGAGGACTGGGCGCCGAGTCCGGTCACGGCCAAGGAGGCCGCGCGGACGGCGCGTCGGGCGGCGGCGAGCAGGTCGGCGCCCCGGGCGAGGGAGTCGGCGAGGGCTCCGCAGAAGGTGTCGCCGGCGCCGACGGTGTCGACGGCGTCCACGACGGGGGCCGGCAGGTGCACGGCCGGGCGGCCGGGCTGTTTGACCAGCGCCCCGTCCGCGCCGAGCGTCACCACGACCGCCCGGCAGGGCAGCGCGGCCCGTTCCAGCAGCTCGCGCGCGCCGTCCGGGCCGGCCGGCGGCTCCGCGCCGAGCAGGGCGGCGAGTTCACCGAGGTTGGGCACAAGGACGTCGACGGCGGACAGCACCTCCGGGGCGACCGGCCGGGCCGGCGCCGGGTTGAGGACGACCGTGCCGCCCTGTTCCCGGGCCCGCAGCACGGCGGCGGCGACCACGTCGGCGGCGATCTCGTGCTGCACCAGGACCACCTCGCCGGCCGAGCGGGCCAGCCGCTGCGGCAGGTCCGCGACCGTCAGCGCGGCGTTGGCGCCCGGGTTGACCACGATGGTGTTCTCGCCGGCCCGGTCGACCACCACGGAGGCGATCCCGGTGGTGCTCTCCGGTGCCGGGCGCACCGCCCCGACGTCCACCCCTTCGGCGGCTAGCGCCCGCAGGATGGGGGCGGCGTCCGTACCGACCCGGGCGACCAGGCGCACCCGCGAGCCGAGCCGGGCGGCCGCGACGGCCTGGTTGGCGCCCTTGCCGCCGACGCCCTCCACGAAGCCCCGCGCGAGCACGGTCTCGCCGGGTCGCGGCAGGTCCCCGACGGTCAGGACGAGGTCGCGGTTGATCGAACCGACGACGGTGATGAGCGGCATCCGCACTCCTTGGGAGATCGATCTCCCACACTGTGGACCAGCCCCCGAAAACCGTCAAGTACCCTCGTGCTGCGTATTGCGCCAGCTCAGCCGAGCCCTCTCCGACCGCGAAGGACCGCCCCACGTGACTGCGCCCCGACTCCTCGACGTGGCCGCGGCCGCGGGCGTCTCCCGCGCGACCGCCTCACGCGTCCTGGCCGGCACCCCGCGCAACGTCGACCCCGAACTCGCCCGCCGCGTCGAGGAGGCCGCCCAGCGCCTCGGCTACCGCCTCAACCACTCCGCGCGGGCGCTGCGCACCGGCACCACGGGCACCATCGGCGTGGTCGTCCCCTCGCTCGCCAACCCCTACTTCGTCCAGCTCGCCGACGCGCTCGCCCAGCAAGTCCGCGCCGCCGGAGGGCAGTTGGTGGTCTCCGACGCCGCCAACGACACCGCCGTCGAGGCCGAGCAGATCGAGACCCTGCTCGGCGGCCGGGTCGACGGACTGCTCGTCGTCCCCGTCTCCGCCGGCGCCTCCGGCCCCGCCGTCCGGGCCGCCGCCGAACGCACCCCCGTCGTCCTCTTCGACCGCTGGGCCACCGGCTCCGGCACGGTGGCCGTCACCCTCGACAACACCGCCGCGATGCGGCTGCTCCTCGACCACCTCGAAGGCCTCGGCCGCCACCGGATCGCCCTGGTCGCCGCCGACCAGGCCTCCTCCTCCGGCGCGGAACGCCTCGCCGCCTTCACCGAGGCCCGCGGCGCCGACGCCACCACCGTCCTGCTGCCCAGCTTCACCACCGACGCCGGCCGCACCGCGGGCCGTCGCATCGCCGAGCGGCACACCGGGATCGACGCCGTCGTCTGCGGCGCGGACGTCCTCGCGGTCGGCCTCGTCAGCACGCTGCAGCGCTCGGCGGTCCCCGTCCCCGGGCGGATCGCCGTCACCGGCTTCGACGACACCGAGATGCTCGAACTCCTCGACCCGCCCATCACCTCCATCCGCCACCCGCTCACCGCCATGGCCGAGCGCGCCCTGACCCTCCTTCAGGCCCCCGCCCGCGAACGGACGGAGCGCGTGGAGCGCTTCGCCCCGCAGCTGGTGGTGCGCTCCTCCACCGACGCCGACGCCTGACACCGCTCGCCCTACCCCTGACACCCGATGCCGGGGAACCGGCGCCCGGCTCCTGATGCCCGGAGCCGGGGAGCCGGGAACGGCCGACGGCCGGCCCCGGGCGGACTCAGGTCCACCCGGGGCCGGCCGTCGGGTACGGCTCAGCGCTCCTTGTCCACGGCCGGCAGCCCGGCCTGACCGGCGGTCAGCCGGCCCTGGGCGTACAGCCAGCGCACCGTGTCCGCCATGGTCTCCGCGGTCGGCCTCGGCGTCAGCCCCCCGGTGCTCGCCGCGGGGTCGACCGGGGTCGCACAGGCGCAGGTGTAGACGGCGCCGTACTCCGCGGGGATGTGCCAGGGCCATCCGCGCTGGAGCAGGGTGGCCAGGGCGCCGACCGGCAGCATGGCCCGGGCGGGGAGGAAGGCCGCGGGCAGCCGCCGCCCGGTGACCTCCCGCAGGGTCCGCACGTACTGCCGGGTGGGCAGGTGGTGGCCGGGTCCGAAGTGCCGGTCGGATCCCGCCCTCGGCGTGGTCAGCAGCCGGGCGTGCAGCTGCGCGGTGTCCCGGACGTCGCCGACCGGGAAGCCGCCCAGCGGCCAGATCGGCATCAGTCCGCGCAGGGTGTTGCGCAGCCGGGCGTTCTGGTCGCCCAGCCCCGGGTCCTGCGGGCCGAGCAGCGCGGGCGGGTAGCTGATGACCACCGGCGCGCCGTCCCGCTGGTGGCCCCGCGCGATCCGCTCGGCCGCCGCCTTGGTCGCCATGTACGTGTCCCGGGGACGGCCGACCGGGGAGTGCTCCCCGAGCGGCCGTCCGGGGGACGGCAGCAGCGCGACGATGCTGGAGACGTGGACGACCGGGTCGGCGCCCGACCGTCGGGCGGCGGCCAGCACCAGTTCGGTTCCCCGCTCGTTGGTCCGGCGCATCTGCGCGTTGCGCCGGCTGTCGAAGGAGTACACCGCGGCCGCGTGCAGCACCGCGTCGGCGCCGCGCACCGTGCGGGCCGCGTCGCCCTCGTCGGTCACGTCCCCGACGACCAGGTCGACGGCGCCCGGGTCCACCTCCAGCAGGCCCAGGACCCGCTCCGCGGCGGCCGGGTCGCGGACCAGCATCCGCACCCGGTGGCCGCCGCGGACCAGCGCCGCGACCGAGTGGATGCCGACGAATCCGGTGCCGCCGGTCACGCTCACCAACATCGGACCATCCCCCCGCTCAGCCGATCTCTTCCGGTTTCCCGCCGATGCCCCGGTGGAAGGCGCCGCCGTAGAACAGCAGCGCCTCCCGGTGGTCCGCCCAGTCCGAGGCGAGCACCTCGCCGAGGAAGATGGAGTGGTCGCCGCCGTCGTACTGCTCGGCGAGCTTGCACTCCAGCCAGGCCAGCGAGTCCGACAGCAGCGGGGCCCCGGTGAACGGGCCGGGCTGCCAGTCGAGGCCGTCGAACTGGGCGGCCCCGCGCGGCCTGCTCTTGTTCGCGAAGTACCGTGCCAGGTGCTCCTGTTCGGCGCCGAGCACGGAGACCGCGAAGGACCTGGACGCCATGATCGCCTCGTGCATCGTCGCGGAGCGGGCCACGCAGCACAGCACCATCGGCGGTTCCAGGGAGACCGAGCTGAACGCGTTGGCGGTCATCCCGTGGACGTGCTCGCCGCCGGTGGTCAGGACCGTGATCCCGGTGGCGAAACGGGCCATCGTCTCGCGCAGGGCGCCCGGCAGGACCGCGCGGTTCGCCGCGGCCGCCGACGTCGCGCCCGGCGCCTGGGCGGGGGCCGGGGACCGGCCGTTGCCGATCACAGCGCCCGCCCCGTCCCGACCGGCCCGCCGGGCGGGACCTGCGCCGCGAGGGCCCGCGCGACGGCCGGCCCCTCGGCGTACGGCACCAGCGCCAGGCGCAGTTCCTCGGGCACCCGGGCGGGGACGGTGGCCGTGTTCGGCCCGCGCATGCACGCGATCCGCTGCCGGCCGCGGGCCACCAGGTTCTCCTGCTCGCCGTCGATCCGCATGTAGTCGAAGCTGAACTGGATCTGGGTCTGGGTCAGCTCCTCCAGCCGCATCCGGACCGACAGCTCGTCGAACGAGGTGATCTCGGCGAAGAAGTCGCACTCCACCTTGAGGGTGAACAGCTTCAGGTCGTCCCGCAGCTCGGCGAGCACCCCCGGCGCCTTGTCCTTGAGGAACATCTCCCGGCAACGCCCCTGCCAGCGCAGGTAGTTCACGTAGTAGACGTTGCCGACGAGGTTGGTCTCCTCGAAGCCCACGGTGTGGCGGATCTCGTAGTAGGCCGACATCAGTTCTCCTTCCCGACGAGTACCGCGAAGAGCACCGGCTCCGTCCGGTCGTTGACGGTGGTGACCCAGGTGGCGACGGCCGCGTCGCCGGCGGACAGGACGACCCAACCGCCCGGGTGGACGCGGTCGAGCGTCAGCGCCTGGGTGGTCGCGCCGGACTTGCGCAGGCACTCCAGCGCGCTCCAGACCCTGGTGCCGGCCACCGCCGGGCTGCAGCCCGCCTCGGCCACCAGCAGGTCCCGCAGGGCGAGTTGACCGGTGCCCAGCAGGGCGTCCCAGTCCTCGGCGCTCCGCTCCAGGACGGTCTCGACGTCGCAGGCGAGCCGCCCGGGGCCGGCCACCGCCAGGGTCAGGCCGGGGCCGTGCGAGGCCGAGACCGTGATCCCGTCGAGTCCGGGCCCGCCGGCGAGTTCGGGCTTGCCGTCCGGCCGGTGGCGCAGGTCCACCGGCCGTCCCAGCGCCCGGCCGAGGGCGGTCGCGGTGCGGGCCCGGCGGTCGCCGTCGGCGGACTCCGCGGTGGATTCCGCGGCGGGCTTCGCCGCGGGCTCGACGACCACCGCGCGGCTGCCGCCCAGCACCCGTTCCAGGCCGCGTTCCAGGTACGAACCGAGCATCGCGGGCACCCACGGTCCGGCTCCGTCGCGCTTGCGGACGGCGACCAGGGTCAGCCCCTCCCAGCGCTCGACGACCTTCCCGGCCGGGGTGCGCACGTCGAGGTCGTAGACGTAGCTGTCCCCGTCCTGGGAGCGCTCCCTGGCGTCGAGCACCACGTACTCGGCGTCCTGGTCCGCCGGGTCGGCCAGCCAGAGCCGCTCGATGCTCTGCGGCAGCAGGGTGGCGTCCGGCACGCAGCACTGGATGGCGTGCATCATGGCGTCCCGGGTGCCGGGGTCGGCCAGTTGCTGGTCCTGCGGCAGGAAGGCCGCGAACCACGGCGCCGGGGCGGTGGTGGAGATCTCCGCCAGCGCGTGCCGGGCGCTCGCCCGCCGGTACTCCAGCAGGCGCTGGAACCGCTTGCCCTGGAAGAGCACGCTGCCGTACAGCTCGGTCACCGGGTCCACCGGCACCGCCGGCAGGCCGAATTCGACCGGCACCGGCGTCCCGGGCACCTCCGGCCGCGGGTAGCGCAGCCGGGCCCGGAAGTGGTCGGCCGCGAACTCGGTGCCCTCGCTGCGCAGCACCACGTCCACCGTCCCGGGCTCCCGGACCAGCGCCGCGATCCGGATGGTGGTCGAGCCGCCCGGCCGGACCACCACGGGCCGGCGGAACTCGACGTCCTCCAGCAGCGGCGGACCCTGGTGCCCGCTCACCGCGGCGGCCACCTGGGCCATCGCCTCCATGCCGAGCACGGCCGGGAAGAGCAGGTCGTCCTGGAGCCGGTGGTCGGTCAGATAGGGGTCGCCGCCCTCGGTCAGCTCGGTCTCGGTGATCAGCTCGATGTCCGGGTGGTGCACGACCACCCGCTCGACGAACCTGGTCAGCGGCAGCTCGCGCCGTTCGGTGGTGAGGGTGGGCAGGCCGCCGGCCCGCCCGCTGACCACCAGGACGGGGCCGGCCGAGGGGTCCGCGAGCACCTCGCGGAGCACCTGGATGCCGTTCTCGGTGGAGATCGGCGTGATGCCCTCCCGGATCAGCGCCTCGACGACGCCGAGCCGTTCGCCCATGCCCGCGCCCGACCAGACCGACCACTCCAGCGCGACGGCCCGGGCCCGCGGGTACCGGGCCTGGAAGCGGAGGGTCAGCTCGGTCATCCAGTCGTTGGCGGTGGCGTAGTGCGCCTCGCCGCGCAGTCCGGCCCGGCCGATGATCGAGCCGAAGGTGATCAGCAGCTTCAGGCGTTCCGGTTCGACGGCCGCCAGGACCGCCTCCAGACCGTCGGTCTTGGGTGCCAGGGTCCGGCGGAAGTCCTCGGCGCTCAGCGCCTCCAGGGCGGCCGGCTGGTTGCGGCCGGCGCCGTGCAGCACGGCGGTGACCGGGCCGAGCCCGTTCTCCAGCAGGGCCACCGCGGCGGCGGTCTCCTCGGCCGAGGTCACGTCGGCGCGGGCGTACCGGTGGCGCAGGCCCGCGGCCTCCATCCGGGCGAGGTTCCCGGCGAGTTCGGGGTCGGTGGCCGGATCGGCGCGGCCGATCAGGGCCAGGGCCGCCCCGGAGTCCTGGGCCATCGCGATGGCGCACTCGGCGGTGATGCCCTTGCCGCCGCCGGTGACCAGGAGGACGTCCCCGGCGTCGAGCGGGGACCCGCCCTCGGTCGCGGGGCGCAGCTGCAGCGGTCGGAGCACCGGGACGGTCCGGCGCCCGTCCGGCTGGTAGCGGACCTCCGCGAAGCCGGCCGTGGCGGCGGTCTCGGCGACCACGCGGGCCACCGCCTCGTCACGGGCCGCGCCCTCGGGGGCGGTGTCGGCCAGCTCGACCACCGTGACCGGGACCGACGGGTGCTCCAGGTGCAGGGTCTTCGCCAGGCCGGAGGCCCCCAGCCGGTGCTGGACCACGACCAGCCGGGTGCCCTCGGGGGCGGCCAGGACGGCCCGCCCGGCGGTCAGGAAGAGCTCCGCCTCCTGCGGTCCGCACGCGTCGGGGAGGCAGAGCAGCACGCCGTCCCCGACGCCGGCCGCGGCGAGCGCGGCGCCCAGCGGTTCGGCGAGCGGGTGGCCGGGGGTGCCGTGCACCGTCCACCGCCCGGCGGGGGCGGGGTCCTCCGCGGGCTGCGGCCGGGCCGGCAGGACGGCCTCCCGGTGCTCGACCGCGAAGGGCCGCACCCACGGGGCCACACCGGCGACCTCGCCCGCCGACTGGCCGCCGTCCTGCGCGGTGTCCGCCAGCTGGTCGATCAGTTCGGCGATCCCGCCCAGGTTGACGGTCGCGTAGTTGGGCGTCGCGGCGAGCACGGGCCGGCCGAGCGCCCGGGTGACGTCGTTGACGATCTGGCCGATGGTGATGGAGCTCAGGTGCAGGTCGTCCATCGGGTGGGTCTGCGCGGTGACGGAGTCCAGCGGCAGTTCGACCCGCTCGGCCGCGAGCCTGCGCAGCAGCTCCAGGGTGGAGTCCTGGCCGTCGCCGGTGTCCGCGGACACCGCCGCGCCGGCCCGCTCGTCCCGGCCCGGCCCGCCGTCCGCCGCCAGCTCCGCGCCGATGGCCGGGGCCGCCTCGCAGGGGTTGGCCAGGAAGGTCATCGCACCGTCCGCCGGCAGCTGCCGGATCAGGCGGTCGCCGAACAGGGCCGCGGTCCGCAGCGGTACGCCGAGCACGAACGCGGCGCCGGCGACCCTGAGCAGCGGGCCGAGCGAGGCGCTGTCGGTGTCCACCGCGAGGGTGGTGAGGTTCGGGGCGATCTCCGCCAGCAGGCCGGAGAGCACCCGGCCGGGACCGACCTCCACGACCAGGTCGGCGTCGGCGACCGCCACGGCGGCGGCCTCCTGGAACCGGACCGGGAGCAGGACCTGTCCGCGCAGGACCTCGCGCAGGTCGGCGGACGGGTCCAGGAGCCGTCCGGTGACCGTGGAGGCGATCGGGCGGACGGGTTCCCGGAAGTCGAACCGCGCGAGCTCGGCGGCCATCGCGACCGCGGCCGGCTCGACCAGCGGCGAGTGGAAGGCGTGCGACACGTTCAGCCGGGTCGCCGTGACGCCCTCGCCCGCGGCCCGGCGGCAGACCTCGTCGACCGCCTCGGCGGGGCCGGAGAGCACGGTCTGCCGGGGCCCGTTGTAGCCCGCGATCACCACGTCCTGTCCGGCGGACAGCCGGGTGGCCTGCTCCGGGGTCGCCGCCAGTCCGGCCATCGCGCCGCCGCCGTGGCTGGCCTGGGCCATCACCCGGCCGCGGATCGTGGCGAGGCGCACCACCTGTTCCTCGGTCATCGCGCCCGCCCAGTGCAGGGCGGTGAGCTCCCCGAGGCTGTGGCCGACGGCGGTGTCGGCCCGGATGCCGACCGCGTCCAGCACCCGCAGGGCGGCCAGCGAGCCGGTGACGATGCGCGGCTGGGCGACCTGGGTGGCGACCTGGTCGTCGCCGTTGGGCAGGGCGGCGGCGCGGAACACCTCCTCCGCCGCGGCGAACCGGCGCCGGATCGCGCCGACGGCGCCGCGGCCGGAGCCCTGGCCCGGGAAGAGGTAGGCGATCCGGGGGGCGGTCCGGGCGTGGCCGAGGAAGATCCCCTCACCGGCCGAGGACACCTCCCGCGCTCCGGAGTCGAGCAGGGCGAGCAGCCGTTCGAGGCCGCGCACGGCGTCGTCCGGGCCGGTCGCCACCACGGCGGCCCGCACCGGGCCGTCGGCGAGCCGGTCGGCCAGGGTGCCGGCCAGGTCCGCGAGTTCGGCCTGCGCCAGCTTCGGCACCAGGTCGAGCAGCCGGGTCAGCTCCGCGCGCAGCGCGGCCGTGTCCGCCGCGTCCAGCAGCAGGAGTTCGGCGTCCTGGCGGCCGGCGACCAGCCGGGTGGTGCGCGCGTCGAGCGCCTCGCGCCGGGTGCTGCCGGGTGCCTCGGCGAGGGTGACGTGGGTGTTGATCCCGCCGAAGCCCATGGCCGACACCCCGGCCCGGACCGGGTGGCCGGCCGGCCAGAGTTCGGCCTGGCGCGGGACGTACATCGCCGCCTCGTCACCGAGCAGGCCGGGGTGCGGGTCGACGTGGCCGGTGGCCGGGGGGATCACCTGGTGGTGCACGGCGAGGGTCGCCTTGATCAGGCCGGCCACGCCCGCGGCGGCCTTGGTGTGCCCGAAGTTCCCCTTGACCGTCCCGAGCGCGGCCGGACGGGCCGTCGGGTCCGCGGTGCGGCGGGCGGAGGACAGCGCCTCGATCTCGGTCGCGTCGCCGAGGGCCGTGCCGGTGCCGTGGCCCTCGAAGTACGAGACCGTCTCGACGCCGTAGCCGGCCCGCCGGTAGGCGCGGGTCAGTGCCAGCCGGTGGCCGCTCGCCTCCGGCCGGGTGATGCCGCCCTTGCCGTCCGAGGAGACGCCCCAGCCGCTGATGCTCGCGTAGATCCGCCGCCCCTGCGCCAGCGCGTCCCGCTCGCGCATCAGCACGAGCATGCCGGAGCCCTCGCCGGGCCAGAAGCCGTTGGAGTCCCGGTCGTAGACCTTCATCTCGCCGGTGGCCAGTGCGCCCGTCTTGGCGAAGCCGATCACCTCGAACGGGTCGATGGACAGGTCGACGCCTCCGGCGACGGCCACGTCCAGCTCGCCGTCGGCCAGTGCCTTCGCCGCCGTGACGACGGACAGCAGGGAGGAGGAGCAGGCCCCGTCGACCGTGTAGCCGCCGCCGCGCAGGTCGAAGTGGTTGCAGATGCGGCCGGCGATGGTGTTGGCGAGGCCGCCGGCCAGCGAGTCCTCGTCGATGGCCGGGAAGGGCGCCTTGTACTGCGGCTCCAGCTCCTGGAGGAGCTTCGCGACGTCCTCCTCGGACCAGCCCTGGCCGGTGAGCGCGGCGGCCACCGTGCGGCGCACGTAGGGCCACCGCAGCCGCATGATGTTGGCCCGCGAGAATTCCCCGGTGAGGCTGTTTCCGACCACCACGCCGGTGCTCTGGTGGGGAAGTCCCGCGCCGTCCGGGAATCCGGCGTCGGCAAGCGCCTCGGCGGCCACGTCGAGGGCCAGCCAGTGCGTCAGGTCGGTCGCCCGGTACGTGCTCCCGGCGACGCTGTATTTGATGCGGTCGAACGCGTAGTCCCGCAGGACCGCGGCCTTTTTCGTGTAGTGCCGGTCCGGCGCACTCCGGTCCTCCGACCAGTAGTCCGCCTGGTTCATCCGCTCGTCCGGCAACCGCCGGAAGGCTCGCCGGCCGCCCAGTACGTTGTCCCACAGTTCGCTCGCCGAATTGGCGTCCGGATAACGGAGGCCAATTCCTACGATAGCGATCCGCTCACTGCTCACGTATTCACCACCCATGGAGATGAATTGACGGCGAATCTCCTCGCCGACTCGACTCGCCTGCACTGTCGTCAAGAATGCATCTGCGGCCACCCCGATGTCTTCTCCGAGTTTGCTTTCCGCCTGGTGGGGGGCGCTGCTTTTCCATAACGGTGTGATTTCTCGGCGCCGCTATTCAATAACGCCGTCATTTCCTGGGCGGGCCGCGCCCGTCCGGACGACCGTGCCGGTGGACGTGCCGATGCCCGTGCGGACGGTCGTGCGGGCAACTGGGCGGGCGGCTGGGCGGGCAACCGTGCCGACGCCCGTGCCGATGCCCGTGCGGGCGGGCGGGAACGCGCCGAGGCTCCCGCCGGTCGGCGGGAGCCTCGGTCGTGCGGGGCCGTGCGCGGGGTCAGCCGTCGGCGGCCTCGGGCAGGCGGGCACCGAGCCGGGCGCCCAGCTCCCGGGCCGCCGCCAGGGCGGCCCAGGAGGTGAGCTCGATCAGCGCGGTGTCACCGGGCCGGTCGCTCCGGAACTCGGCGAGGAGGCCGTCGTCGACCTGGTAGGAGGCCTGGGCGGTCAGCAGGGCCAGCCGGCCAGCCGCACGCTGGTCCCCGGGCAGGGCCGACACCGCGTCCTCGACCCAGGCGCGGCTGATCCCCGGCGGCCGGCCGTCCCACCCGGCCAGCCGGTCCGCCACCAGGGCGCGGACGCCGTCCGGCACCGACCGGGCCCCCGCCGCGTCGATCGCGGCGGCCGCCCGGGCGAACGCGCCGGCGACGCTGGGGATGCCCGCCGCCCAGCTCAGGTCCCCGGGCAGCGGCGCGGAGGGCAGCAGGTCGAGGGAGGTCCCGGCCGGCGGGGCGAGGCGCGCGCTGCGGCGCATCAGCCGGCCGAGGACCGCCCTCGCCGCCGACCGCGCGGCCGGCGGGAGACCGGCCGGCAGCGGGCTCTGCGCGAGGAACAGGTTGACCATGCGGTTCAGGTAGTGGAAGGTGACGGCCACCCCGACCAGCTCGGGCGCCGCCTGCGCGGGGAACGGCGGCCGGTCGTCCGGCGCCGGCCCCCGGTCGCCGTCCGCCCGGAACCAGTCGGCCCACCCCTCGGCCGTCGCGCGGGCCGTGCCCGGGGCGGCGGCCCCGGGCAGCAGCGCGGCCAGCGCCGTGCCGTGCACCTCCACGCAGTACGGGCAGGCGTTGGCGGCCGAGACCGCCGCGGCCACCGCCTCCTTGGTCGCGCGGTCGACCCGCCCGCCGGCCACCAGGGTCTCCCGCAGCATCACCCAGGAGGCGGCGAGCACCTCCGGCGCGGCGGCGTGCAGCCCGATCGGCGGTGCCAGCATGCCGAACTCCCGCTCGACCTCGGCGAAGACGCCGGCCACCTCCTCCCCCGCGGCTGCCGGCCGCACCGCGGCGACCCGGTGGATCTGCGCCATCGACCTCCGCAGGGCCGACCGCAGGAACGGTGTCGTCATGTGCCTCCTCCTCGACGGCTCGATCCGGTGCCGGGGCCGGCTACCGGCGCATCAGGCCGGGCAGCTGCACCTGCACGCCGCGCCGCCCGCTGGTCGCACCGTCCGGCGCGGGAGCGCCGTAGACGACGTTCACGCCGCGCTCCCGCGCGGCCCTCACGATGCCGGGGATCGCGCGTTCGGCGAGCGCGGAGATGGTCAGCGCGGGGTTGACCGTGAGCGCTCCCGGGACGGCGGAGCCGTCGGTGACGAAGATGCCCGGGTGGTTGCGGAGTTCCTGCCGGTCGTCGAGCGCCGAGGTCTGCGGGTCGTCGCCGATCCGGCAGGACGCCAGCGGGTGCACGGTGTACGCGCCCACCAGGTCGTTGGTCCACGGCATGACGCGGGCGAGTCCGTCGCGCTCCAGGATGTCCTTCACCACGGCGTCCGAATCGGCCCAGGCGCGCAGGGTGTTGGCGGTCGGCCGGTACGAGATCGACCCGCGCCCGAGCATCTGCTGGGAGATCCGGACGGCGTTGCCGGTGGGCGGCGGCGGCCCGAAGACGCCCTCGTTGTCGTCCTCGATCATGGTGAAGACGGTCAGCCAGGACTGCCACTGCCGGACCAGTTCCTTCTTCTCCACGCCGAACCAGCTGGGCCCGGTCGCGTCGGGCACCTGCGCCAGGATGGTGCCGAAGCCCGGCGGGAAGTAGAGCTGCTCCAGGGAGAACCGGGAGTGCTCCGGCAGCGACCCGTCGAGGTTGTCCCAGCTCGCCACGACCGGGCCCTTGCCGATCTGGTTGGCCTTGAACGCCCGGCCGTCGGAGCGCTTGAGCCCCAGCAGGTCGCGGGCCTTCTCCTCGTCCACGATGGCCGTGTTGAGGCGTTCGCCGTTGCCGGAGAAGTAGCGGCCCACGGCGTGCGGCATGGTGCCCAGGGTCGCCTCGGAGCGCTGGAGGATGACCGGGGTGGCGCCGGCGCCGGCGGCGAGCACGACGATCTTCGCGTCGATCGTGCCGCTGCCGACGTGCACCCGGTAGTCCACGTCGTCGACGACGTCGTAGTGCACCCGGTAGCCGCCGTCGTCCGTCCGGGACAGCTGCTGCACCTCGTGCAGCGGCCGGATCTCGGCGCCGTGCGCGAGGGCCGCCGGGAGGTAGTTCAGCAGCAGGGACCGCTTGGCGTCGAAGCGGCAACCGGACATCATCCAGTTGCAGTTGGTGCACTTCGCCCGGTCGATGGCGGCCGGGACGGGGTTGGCGGTGCGTCCCGCGTGCTCGCAGGCGGCGGCGAACAGCCCGCCCGAGTACGTGACGTCGTTCCAGTCCTGCTGGGTGATGGGCAGCGCCTCGGCCACCCGGTCGTACCAGGGGTCGAGGACGTCCCGGTCGATGGCGGCCGGCCACATCCGGCGGCCGATGCTGCCGCGGCGCTCGAAGACGAACCGCGGGGCGCGCGGCATCGCGGCGAAGTACACCACGCTGCCGCCGCCGACGCAGTTGCCGCCGAGCAGGCTCATGCCGTCGCCCACCACGAAGTCGAAGATCCGGGTGTACGAGGAGCCGAGCAGGAAGTCGTGGTCGAAGTCGTCGGCCTTCAGCCACGGGCCGCGCTCCAGGATGGTGACCTTCGCGCCGCCGGCCGCCAGGTGGTACGCCGCGATCGCGCCGCCGAAGCCGCTGCCCACGATCAGGACGTCGGTGCTCTCGGTACTCGTCATGCGGGACTCCCTGTAGGCGTGGTGTCCGGGTGGGGGTCTGCCAGCTGCTTGCCGTACGAGAAGTCGGGGAACCGCCACAGGCCGTCCTCGTCGGGCTTCATGAAGCCCATCGCCGTGAGGCCCGGGTGGCCCGCCGCGAGCGCGTCCGCGGTGTGCATGTGGGCGGCCGTGTCGAAGGCCATGTTGGCGAACAGCGCCAGCAGGACCCACAGTTCCCGTTCCTGGTGCTCCGTTCCGGTCAGCTCCTGCACCAGGCCGGTCCGGTCCGCGAACGGCAGGGCGACGAACGGCGGCACCGAGTCGTCGAGCCGCAGGCCGTGCTCGTCCGCGTACGTGCTCGCGTGGCGGTTGAGCGCCTGCACGTAGTCGTCCAGGGCGTCCGACAGTCCGGTCGCGGGGGTTTCGAGCAGTTCGACGGCTCCCGCCTGGACGGCACCGCCGCCGGTCGAGGCGCCGGCCACCGCCCGGTCGTCGGGCGAGCGTTTCTCGCCCGGGACGATCGTGTCCGCGAAGGCTTCGAGCGTCATGGTCCGGTCATGGTTTCGATCTGAGGTAGGCGATCCCACCGGCATCTCCTCAGCTGCTTGTCGAAAAGCGGGGACGGCACGCACCGGCCGATCCCGATTCGCATACGCGACTGTGGCATCGTGCGCGCAATGCGCTCCCGCCCGCATCTCTCGCGTTGCTGATGGCTCCCGGCGCCGTTCAAACCCGACTTCCGGGACGTCTCACCGCTCGGACTTGCCAACGGCACGTGCCGCCCGGCCCATTGCGGCTGTCATGTGCCTGCTGCTACGGTCGTCACTTGCTATGGCGGCGACACTTTTCAGCTTCGCCTTCCGAAGGGGGTCCTCCCTTCGCTTGCCCTGGCGCCTTCGACAGTCGGCCTGTCACCGCGGCCGTGACTTTCGTTCCCGATCATCGCAAGGGTGGAATTCTGTTCATCCGCAGGTGCGGCGGAGAAGCTGGAGTCAAAGATGACATCTGCCATCGAGCAAGCTGTTTCCCGGGCCATCGAAACCATGCACGACAACATCGGCGAGTTACTGACCATCGACGATATGGCGCAGGCGGCCATGTACAGCAAGTTCCACTTCTCCCGGGAATTCCAGCGGATGACCGGGGTGTCACCACGGCGGTTCCTCTCCGCCCTCCGGCTCGAAACGGCCAAGCGCCTCCTCATCGAAACCTCGTTCACGGTGACCGAGATCAGCCACCGCGTCGGGTACAACAGCGTCGGCACCTTCAGCTCGCGGTTCGCCAGCAGCGTCGGCGTGCCTCCCACCACCTACCGTCAGCTCGGCGGCTTCACCCCCCGGATCGAGATCGACGCGCGCGGCCTGGCCCGGAGCACGGAGCTCTCCACCTTCCGCGGCGAGATCCGGGCCCCGATCGCGGGGAACCTCGGCCTCGTCTA
The DNA here is from genome assembly GCF_042798815.1 of Kitasatospora sp. NPDC057738. Classification (NCBI taxonomy): domain Bacteria; kingdom Bacillati; phylum Actinomycetota; class Actinomycetes; order Kitasatosporales; family Streptomycetaceae; genus Kitasatospora; species Kitasatospora sp. NPDC057738. The sequence continues at coordinate 60,997 of NZ_JBHVJT010000047.1, forward strand.
CCTCGGGCTGTTCCCGACCCGGGTCCCCGAGGGCCGGCCCGCCGCGTGTACCGTCCTCCCCCATCCCGGCGTCTTCTTATTCGACCAGGTGCCGGCCGGCACCTGGTACCTGCTGGCACACTCCGTCCCGGCCGCCTTCGACGAGGTGCTGACGGGTGACCACCCCGTCTCGGTGGGATCGGTCGGACCGATCGAGGTGCGGCCGGACGTGCCGCTGCTGCCGATCGAAGTACGCCTGCGCCCGGCCCGCGTCCTCGACCCGCCGGTCCTGCTGGCGCTGCTGGACGCGCGGACCATCGCGCAGACCGTACGGACCCCGATCACCGACACCGCCTGATCCGGCCCGGCCCGCGGCAGCGGGCCGGACCGACCGGGGCCCCCGCGACGGCGCGGGCCCCGCGCACGGAGCCCCCGCGACGTCGTCGCGGGGGCTCTGCCGTGCAGGGCGCGGGCGCGGCCGCTCAGCCGGCGGAGTGCACCGTCATCGGCAGGCCGCCGCGCACCCGCAGCGACAGCATCGGCTCGGCCACCACCCGGTACCCGGGCACCTTCCTCAGCCGCAGGTCCCGGGCGACCATGGCGATCGTGAACGTGGCCTCCAGCAGCCCGAGGTGGTTGCCGATGCAGAAGCGCGGACCCGCCCCGAACGGGATGTAGGCGTAGCGCGGCCGGTCCGAGGCCCGGTCCCGGTCGAAGCGCTCCGGGTCGAACTGCTCCGGGTCGTCCCAGAACCGGGAGTGGCGGTGCAGGGTGTACGGGCAGATCAGGACGTCGGAGCCGGCCGGGACGTGGTACCCGCCGACCTCGTCGTCCGCCTGGGCCTGCCGCGGCAGGATCCACACCGGCGGGTAGAGCCGCATGACCTCCTCGACCACCATCGAGGTGTACCGCAGGCGGTGCAGGTCCTCGAACTCGGGCAGGCGGTCGCCGAGCACCTCGACGGCCTCGGCGTGCAGCCGGTCCATCACCTCGGGGTGCCGGTCGGCCAGGTAGAAGGTCCAGCCCAGGGTGCTCGCCGTGGTCTCGTGGCCGGCCAGCAGCAGGGTGACCAGTTCGTCGCGCATCCGCTGGCGGGCGACCTTGTGGTCGGGCTCCTGCCGGGTGGCGACGATCAGGCGGGACAGCGCGTCCTCCCCCACGATCTCCCCGGCGTCGCGGGAGACCCGCTCCGCCACCAGCCGGTCGACCACCCGCTGCAGGTCCTGCCGGGCCTGCCGGAAGCGGAGCTGCTTGGACAGCGGCACCCAGCCGGGCACCATGCCCATGGTGACCATGTCGAACATCGCCTGGTCCTGCACGGCCTCGAAGTCGTGGCCGACCGCCTCGAAGGCGCTGAGGTCGACGTCGAGCAGGGTGCGGCCGAGCACCCCGAGGGTGAGGGCCGTGACCTCCTTGGTCACGTCGACCGGTGCGCCGCCCTCGTGCGCCCGCAGCCGGCCGACCAGCTTGGCCGCCTCCTCCGCGACGGCACCGGCCTGTTGGACGATCCGCTTGTGCTGGAAGGCGGGCTGGATCTGCCGGCGCTGCTTGCGCCAGAGCTCCCCCTCGCTGGTCAGCAGGCCGTTGCCGAGGGCCCGCCGGGCCTGGGCCAGGCCGATCCCCTTGTGGTAGTTGGCCGCGTTGTCCGCGAGCACGTGCTTGGCGTGGTCGGGGTGGTTGAAGAAGTAGAGCGTCTTGGGGCCCATGGAGATCCGGACCGCGTCGCCGTACTCCGCCGCGGCGGAGCGCATCATTTCGAGCCGGTCCCCGACCAGCCTGCGCAGCAGGACGGGGGCGGCCCGGCGCGGCGGGCCGGGCGGCACCCGACGGGTGGCGGCCACGGTCAGCACCCCCCGACGTTGGCGAAGCGGTCGGCGATGGCCTGGCGCCACACCTCGTACGCGGGCAGCGCGCCGGGCACCGGCCCGCTCGGCCGCGCCTCCTGGCTGACCGCGGCGGCCTGATCGGGCGTCATGCCGCAGAAGACCCGCGTGGCCAGCTCCGTGTGCGGCACCAGCAGTCCGGCCCGGATCCGGGCCTCGGCCGCGAACGCGCTGCCCTGGGCGACCATCGGCCCGTGGATGCCGGCCCGGTCGCGGAACGCGCACAGCTCCGCCTCGTCCACGCCGCCGGCGTAGGTGGCGGCCAGTCCGGCGCCGCCGTAGAGGTCGGACCGCCGGGACTCCGGGAACTTCTCGATCATGGTCGCGACGAGCTCGGCGTCGGTGCCGCCGACGAACCACAGGGCCCGGCCGATGCCCTGGTCGATCGCGCGGCCGGCGTACGACGGGGAGTCGTGCGCCGGCCAGGGGAAGGCCGGGTCCCGGTACTGCTGGTGGACGTACCGGTCGGTGCGGAAGTACGCCTGGTGGAAGCCGTATCCGTCGAGCACCAGCCAGCGCAGCAGCGGGTCGAGCTTGTCGATGTCGGGCCAGCAGAACCTCGGCAGCCGGGCCATCGCCCAGCCGATGCCGACGTAGACCATGTAGACGTGGTCGGCGCCCCGGCCCGCGAGGCAGCGGGCCACCGAGTTGCGGCCGGACAGCCGCAGCCCGTCGAGCATGGCGAAGCCCATTCCGGCGCCCTCGTAGGCGAAGCCGCGGAACCGGTCCGGGATTTCCTCCAGCGGGTATTCCGCCTCCGCCGGGTTCCGGGCCTCCACGGCGTGGGCGTAGCCCTCCAGGAACCGCGCGCCGACCGTCTCCAGGAGGTCCTGGGCGGCCGGCGACTTCCGGTGGAAACCACGCGTTTCCAATAGCGTTTCAGAGGTGCTCGGAGTGAGAACTCGACGTCGGAGCGTCCGCCATGCACTGGACACGCCATACTCCTCTCGGGTTTCCCGCGGGGCGGCCGGTCCGCCCCGCGGATGACTTCGCACCGGTCCGGCCCGGGGGTCGTCCGGAAAACACTCAGGCCGCCGGCCCCGGCGCGGGCCGGGGCGAGGGCCCGGCCTCGCGGAAGTGCTCGCGCACGTTCGCCCGCCAGAGCTCGTACGGGGGCGGCCCGCCGGCGGCGCCCGGGGTGCGGTCGTCCACCGCGCAGGTGTCGGCCACCTTCGCCGCCGCCTCCACCGACAGGCCGGTCAGGGCCGTCGAGGCGACCTCGGAGTGCGCGGGCACGAAACCCGCGTACGCACGGGCCTTGGAGGCGAACACCGATCCCTGGGCGAGCTCCGCCCGGTGCGGGCCCGCCGCGTCGCGCAGCCCGGCCAGGCCCTCGGCCGTGCCGCCCCCCGCGAAGGTCGAGGCCAGTCCCACGCCGCTCCACAGGTCGCCCTGCCGGTCCGCGCCGAACCTGCGCACCGCGGCCGCGACGTTCGCCGGCGATCCGCCGTGGATGAACCACAGCGCCCGTCCGACGCCCTGGTCGACGGCCCGCTGGAAGTACTCGGGCGCGCCCTGCCACGGGTACGGCTTGGGCCTGCGCTGCCCGTCCACCCAGCGCCGGGTGTGGAAGTAGGCGAGGTCGAAGCCGTAGCCGTCGACGGCCAGCCAGCTCATCGTCGGGTGGTAGGGCGTCCCGGTGAGGTCCGGCAGTACCTTGGGCCACAGCGACCTCGGCAGCCGCGCCATGGCGAAGCCGATGCCGATGTACGCCAGGAAGATGTGCGGCTGCCCGGACCCGGCCAGCAGGTCGCGGGTGCGGTGGCCCCGGCCCATCGCGTCCAGGACGGTGAAGGCCATGGTGGCGCCCTCGTACGCGAATCCGCGCTGTTCGGGTTCGACCAGGCCGAGTCGGCGCTCGACCTCCCACTGGCTCCGGGCGTCGATCCCCCACTCGAAGCCGCAGACCACCGCCTGGGGCACCGCCTCCAGCCGTTCGGTGCTCTCCGTCGGTGTCACCGGGAAGCCGCGTCCGGCGAAGGTCACCGAGGCCAGTGACGGTGTCAGTACCAGTCGGCGCAGCGATCCGAAGGTCGTCGGCACGATCCCTCCCAGGCTCACGTCCCGCAATTGACGGTCCTCCCCATGGTCCTGAGGCGGCGTCACGGCCCGCATCTCCACGGTTGCGTTTCTGAACCCGCCCGGCCGCCGGGCGTCTTCGGGCGTGCTCCGCCCGCCGTCCCGCCGGCCGTCGCCCGGAACCCGGGCGCCACAATGGAACCGGCCCGCGCGAGACCGGGGTTCCGGCACCGTCGGTCCGTCCCCGCAACGTCGTCCAACCGAAGGAGAGCCCGTATGAGCACGTATCAGCGGAACGCCGAGGCCACGACCGGGTCGCTCTGGGACCGCTCACCGGACCATCTCGCCTACCGCGGCTCCCGGGAGAACATCACCGGGCTGCTGGGCGGCCGGCCCGCGGTGGCCGACGTCCCCGTGCCGGCCTGTCCGGGCTGGACGGTCCTGGACCTGGTCGGCCATCTGCTGGAGGTCTGCCGCACGGTGGCCGCCGACGCGCCGGGCAACCTGTGGGAGGTGCCGCACGCCGACTCCGGCGACGGCCTCGCCGGTCTGCTCGCCGAGTGGTCACGGCTGGACGGCGGGGTGGAGCGGGTGCTCACCGAGTCCCCTCAACTGCGGCACACCATGCTGATGATGGACGCGTTCACCCACGAGATCGACCTCCGGGTCGCGCTGGGGGAACCGGTGCTCCCGGAGCACCCGTCCTACCCCTCGTCGCTGGACCTGGTCGTCCGGGGCTTCTCCGCCGCGGTGCGCACACAGGGGCTTCCGGCGCTGCGCATCGAGACGCCGGGCGCCGAGTGGCGGGCCGGTGACGGCGAGCCGGCCGCCGTCGTCCGCGGGCACCGGCACGACCTCCTCCGCTCGCTCACCGGCCGGCGCTCGCCCGGGCAGATCGCCGGACTGGACTGGAGCGCCGCGCCCGAGACCTGGCTGCCAGCCTTCACCTGGGGCCCGTTCCGGCCGCCGGCGCAGCCCGTCGAGGACGCGGCCGCCGGGCGGTAGGCCCCGGGCCCGACCGGTCCTCGGCGGGCCGGGAAACGGCGCTGTGGCGCTGCCCCGAGCGGGCAGCGCCACAGCGCCGTTGCGGTGTCGTGCGCGGTGTCGCACGCGGGTGCCTCAGGCCGCGACCGCCCCGACCTGCTGCGGCTGCGCGGCCGTCCCGTCCGGGGCGCCCGCCCCGGCGGAGTCCGCCTGCCGGGACCGCTTGATCAGGTGCGCGACCCACCAGCCGATCCCGCGCAGGGCGCAGACGATGGTGGTGGCGTAGAAGAGCGTGTAGACCACGTTGAACACCATCAGGACCGCGTAGACCATGGCGACCGAGGAGCCGAACATGAACTGGGCCTTGGCCTTCATCGGCGTCGTACCCGGGTCGCTGATCATGTAGTTGGTGAACAGCACGAAGGCGACGCCGGTCATCGCGCCGAGCGCGGAGTACAGCGAGACGTCCCAGATCCAGTGCCGGACGAACGCCTGGATGGCGAACGCGCCGAGCCAGCCGACGATCAGCGGCGTCCGCTTGGTGAGCAGCGCGTTGATCACCGTTCCCGCGGTGGCGATGATCAGCGGGATCATGACCCGGAAGAAGGTGTTCGCGTTCTCCGTGAACTGGTACGGCGGCGCGATGCTGAACCAGGACCCGAAGCACACCAGCGACATCGTGATCCCGAAGTTGGACGGGTTCATGTAGTGCCGCATCCGGCCGGCGATCGGCGCCTGCAGGGCGTGCTTGCCGCCGACGCCGATGACCACTCCGAAGAACATCGGCAGCAGCTGGTTGTTCCCGTAGGTCAGCATGTTGACCGCGAGCGCCGTGATGTGGGCGGGCAGCAGGAACTCGTAGACCCCGCGCACCCCGTTGCCCAGGAAGCGCGGCGGGCGCCGCTGGGCCCAGCCGCTGACCAGCTCGAAGCAGATCTCGCAGGTGTAGGCGGTGAACACCGCGATGAACGGCCACAGCCAGGGCTGTTCGAAGCCGAGCAGGGTGTAGCCGAAGGTGTTGAACACGCTGATGGAGATCGCGAAGTTGCGCAGGGCGAGGTAGCGCGGATCCTTGGGCTTCGCGGGGGCGGCGGGCGCGGGGGGCGCGGCGGCCGGGGCGCCGCCGGGGCGGGACTGCGCGGTGGCGCTCATCGGTTCGGGACCTCCTGGGCGTCGCTGGTCAGCATCAGGGTGTGCGTACCGGCGGTGAGCTGCTCGGTCTTCTTGTGCATCCCGCCGTTCGCGTCCCGCCACCGCAGCTCGACGGTGACCGGACCCTGGTGGGAGCCGAGGCCGAAGCGCGTGTCGAAGCTGCGGAAGCCGCCGTGGCCACCGCCGCCGTCGAGCTGGGAGATCTGGGTGCCGTCCGGGGTCATCACGCACACGGTGGCGCCGTACGCCGGCGACCCGGAGTTCACCAGGCCCTCGCCCGCCCCGCCCTCGGCGGTCGGCCGGTAGAGCCGCAGGTTCAGCTGGTTGCCCAGGTTGGGCGAGGTGTTGGCGTAGAAGGCGGGCGGGCCCCACTGGCGGGCCACCGCGAAGTCCAGCCGGCCGGTCCCGGTGGTGTCGCCGGTGGCGAGGCCGCGGGTCGGGGTGGGCACGGCGATGCCCAGTTGCTCGCTGATGTTGACGTACGGGCCGTCGGGGGTCTTGGCGTAGAAGGCGATCGCCTCGTCCCCGGCGATGTCGTCACCGGGCTGGACGTTGGGCCACATCGCGGGGTTGGACAGCAGGTCGTCGTTGGTCATGGCCATCTCCTGCAGCCACGGCCAGCGGTTGATCTTGCCCTTCACGAAGCCGGTGGCCTGGAGGACGTTGAGGTCGCCGCTGTTGAGGAAGTCGCCCATCTTGGCGTCCCAGCCCCAGCCGGTCCAGGCCATGCCGTGCTCCTGGGCCTCCTGGGTGAACGGCGCGATGCCGGCGTCGAGCTTGTTCCGCATGTCGGCTTCGTCCTTGGCCTTGTTGATCCAGACGAAGTTGCTCTCCTCCAGGCCCCAGGCGACGGTGATGTTGCTGACCATCATGTCGAACTTGCCGTCGTGGCCGAGGTCGCCGAAGTCGACGCCCATGCCCTTGAAGGAACCGTTGCCGAGCACGAACGACTTGGGCGTGGTCGGAGTGCGCTCGCCCTTGGCCTCGGTGAGCTCGATGTGCCCGGGCGTCGACCGGTTGTACAGCAGGTGCCCGTGACCGAAGTCGTTGGCGACGTACAGCTCGGGCAGTCCGTCACCGGTCAGGTCGGCGCCGGAGATCGCCAGGGTCCATCCGGTCGACGCGTCGAAGGGGATGGCACCCTTCTCCTCCACGTACGACGCCGTGGGCTCGGGCCCCGAGGTGCTCTGCTGCCAGCGCAGGACGTGGTCGCCGCCGGCGTTCTTGGCACTGGACAGCGAGTCGTTCATCACGACGTTCTTCAGACCGTTGGGGTCGAGGACGTCGGAGTCGGGGAAGTAGTTGCCGATCACGATCGACGGGTGTCCGCTGCCGTCGAGGTCGCCGACGTAGTCCGCGTCGGTGTTCCAGCGCGGGCCGTGGTACTTCCCGTCCAGCGACTCCGAGGCCACCAGCTCGCGCGGCACGTAGGAGCTCGCGGCGGGGGTCGTCGCGTCCGACTTGGCCATGAACAGGATGGGCGTGCGGCCCCAGTACGTCACCAGGAGGTCCATCCGGCCGTCGCTGTTGAAGTCGCCGGGTGTGCAGCCGGTGGGCGCCATGGTGTCGTCCATCGGCAGCGGCTTGCCGTCCAGCACGAACGGCGTGAACCGGTCGGCCTGCCGGGCGGTCGGCGTGTACGTCACGACGACGCTGTCGGTCCTGGTGTCGACGATGCACATGCTGTTGGCCACACCGTGCCCGGTGAGGTCGTTGATCGCGATGCTGGCCCCGACCGAGGAGATCCACGAACGGATCTTCTGGTAGGCCGGGTTCACCTTCCGGACCGTCTTCATCGGCTGCTGGTCGTAGCCGGGCGGCATCGCGATGGGCATTTCCTTGAAGCCGTACTGCTTCGCGACCCCTTCCGCCCCGGCCACCGCGACCGAGCTCCGCGCCGCGAAGAACAGCGAGGCGGCCACCATGATCACCACCAGGCCCGGTACCAGTCTGCGGAATCGTTCACGGTTTGTCACCGAAATTCCCCTCTCGGCAGATCGCGTACGACCCTGCTTTCGCATCGAGTGCACTCCCGCGGCCGACTCCTACGGGCCGAAAAGGCCCGGGGTCCTGGTGCCGCGGTCCCGAAATGCGACGGTGAATCCCACTTCACTCGCAGGTCTACTGCACGAGCATGAACGCCGGACGCCCGCAAAGGCATCTCTCACATTGCTCACCGGCCGGGAACGGCTTTTGCCAATTGTTTTCCCGCCGAAATAATCTCCGGCGGCGTGATCGGAAAAGGGTGATCCGCCGTCCGCGATCGGCGAGTGGCGATCGGCGAGTGGCGGACGGCGGGCGGCGGACGGCGAGTGGCGGACGGCGAGTGGCGGACGGCGAGTGGCGGGCAGCGAGCGCCGGCCGGACGGCCGGGAACACGCCGAAGCGCCCTCCGAACGGACGACGGAGGGCGCTTCGACAGCAGGTGGTTCGACGGCGGGCGCGCACGCGGCCGCCGGGCGGCGCGCGCTCGGCGGCGGTCAGTAGCGGGCGGAGGCCCCCGGCGGCACGTCGTGGCGCAGCCACCCGGCGGGGTCCACCCGGCGGCGCACCCGGTCCACCCGTTCGACGTCGGCCGCGGACAGGTGCCGCTGCGGCTGCTCCAGCCGCTCGACCAGGGTCGGCGCGGTCCGGCCGGTGTCCCAGGGCGTCAGGGCGGAGCGGACCTCGGCGCAGTGCGCCCGGGCCGCCGCCGTCGCGGCCGGGTCGAGCGCCAGGCCGCCGGCGGTGAAGGCGAAGGCGGCGTCGAGGTGGCTCAGTGCCCCGCCGTCCGGATCCGGCACCGCGAGCGCGCCGCCGAGCTGCCGGAGTTCGGCGTTGACCAGTGGCGATCCCGAGCCCTCGCCGAGCACCCGGAGGAACGCCTCCGCGCCGTCCGCGCCGAGTTCGGAGAGCAGCAGGTGGTCCCCCACCACCGGCACCGGATCGGTCGGGTCCATGTGGGTGCGGACCACGGCCGACGGGGTGGTGGTCTCCCAGGTGTCCAGCACCGGCTCGGCCACCGAGCGGAACCGGCCGAGCAGGTCGGCGGCCTGGCGTTCGGCGGTCGCCAGGCCGTCCTCGGTCGGGCTGAGCACCACCCCGGCCAGGCACAGCACCGGACCGCCGGTCAGGACCGGCGGGATCTCCGGCACGGCCGGCAGGTTCATCACCCGGAACGCGGTGGTGACGGCCTCCGGGGCGTCCCGGGTCCAGCTCAGCCAGCGGGACAGCAGCTCGGGGCCGTGCGCGGCGGGCCAGAAGGCGGCGCCGGTGACCACCCGGGCCGCCGGGAAGAGCGCGATCTCGATCGCGGTGACGACGCCGAGTCCGCCGCCGCCCCCGCGCAGGGCCCAGAACAGCTCGGGGTCGGCGGTCGCCGAGACGCGGCGGAACTCGCCGTCCGGGGTGACGAGTTCGATCGCCCGGACGCTGTTCACGGCGAGCCCGGCCCGGCGGCCGTAGAAGCTGATCCCGCCGCGCAGCAGGTAGCCGACCACGCCGACCGTGGGCGAGGTGCCGTGCGGCGCCGCCAGCCCGTACCCGGCGGCGGCCTCGACCACCGCGCCCCAGCGCGTTCCCGCCGGGACGCGGGCGGTGCGGGCCACCGGGTCGATCACGACCGGGCCCGCGGGCTCGGTGCGGAGGAGCAGGGATTCGTCCATCGGGCGGGCCGAGCCGGAGGCGTGCCCGGTGGTGTGCACCCGGACCCACCGGCCAGCGCGCTGGGCGTGGCGCAGCGCCGACCGGACCTGTCCGACGGTGCGGACCGTCACCGCCGCCGCGGGCCGCACCGGCGCGGCCAGGTTGAACACGGCGGTCGCGGCGGCGAAGGCACGCTCCCCGGGCAGCGCGACGGCGTCCTCGGTCTCGGTCATGGCAGGAGCTCCTCGGCTCGTTGACGGGTCACTTGACGCCGAACCGGGCACGGGCCAGCTCCCGGGTGGTCACCGCGGACAGGAAGACCCCGATCCCGGAGTGGCTGTGCAGCGTGGACAGGTCGCGCCAGACCCGCTCGATCCGCTCCCCCTGCCGCACCGCGCTCGAACCCGCCGTCGGGAACAGCTGCCCCTCCACGGCGTGCCAGCACAGCCGGATCACCTCGCGGCAGATGGTGGCCAGGCGCAGGTCGTTCTCCCGGGTGAAGGCGCCCGGCCCCCGGGCGCACAGCTCCTGCCACTGGGCGATCGCCTGCAGCACGGCCGCCTCGGCCGTGGCGATCATGCCGGCCGCCTCGCCGTACCAGAACTGGTAGTCCGGGTCCTCGGCGCGGGTGACCACCGGCGGGAACAGCGTCGTGCGGGAGAGCATCAGCTCCTCGTAGGCGTCCAGCGCGCCCTGGGCCATGCCCACGGCGAGCGAGGCCACCTCCAGGAGCATGAAGCTGAGCGAGCCGCCGCCGTACTCCGGGTTGCCGTGCAGCCGGTAGCCGGGCGTGCCCCCGTCGACGACGACCTCGCTCATGTGCGTCCGCGGGAGCGTCAGGTGCTCCGGGACCCGGCCGTCCTCGATCACGATGCTGTGCGAGCCGCTGCCCTTGAGGCCCAGCTGGCCGCCCCAGTCGTCGAGCCGGCGGAACTCGGCGCGCGGAGCGACGAAGAGCATCGGCGCGGGCGGTTCGCCGGCCTCGCCGGGCACCGGGACGTGACCCATGAAGTGCGTCGCGTACGGCGAGCCCGAGCAGTAGTTCCAGGTGCCGTCGATCCGCCAGCCGCCGTCCTCGGCGCGCTCGGCCTTCCCGTTCGGCACGATGGTGGCCGGGCAGATGAAGTCGCCGCCGGCGAAGAGCTCGGCCTGCGCCCGCTCGTCGAACAGCGAGGCCGCGGGCAGGGCGTGGGTGGCGCCGAGGCAGTACATCCACCCGGTCGACGGGCAGCCGCGGGCCAGCGTCATCGCGACCCGCAGGAAGGTGTCGATGCCGAACTCGTAGCCCCCGTAGCGCTTGGGCACGAGGATCCGGTAGAAGCCGGCCCCGGCGAACGCCTCGTGGGTGTCCTGGGCGTAGTAGGTGCGCTGTTCGGTCTCGGCTTGCCGGGGCACCAGGAGCGGCGCGATGGCCTCGGCCCTGGCGATGATCTCCCCGGGTGTCAGACCGGGCTCGGGCGGCTGCGGCGAGCCGGACCCTGCGGCGTTCATGGCGACCGTCATTGCGGCGCAGCTCCTCTACGGTTCGGGCGGGCGTTCCACCGAAGCTGGATGGACTTTCCCGGCCAGCCTGGCCCGCGGCCCGGCCGGTGCGCATCTCCCGGATTGCCAGCACGATCGAAGAACCCACGGCCGGGGGGCCGTTGCTACGGTTCCGGGGCGAATTCGCCCCGGACTCCGTGAGAGGAATTCCCCATGAGCCCCAATGGAAAGCCGCAGTCGAACGCACCGGCGAGCAGGACGCCACTCTCCTTCAACCAGGAATTCCTCTGCGGCTTCGACCGCGGTGACGACGAGGGGCCGTTCGGCCCGCGGTTCCACATCGTGCACGGCTGGCGTCTGCGCGGGAAGGTCGACGCCGCGACGCTGCAGCTGGCCCTGGACGACGTGGTGGTGCGGCACGAGGCCCTGCGCACGGCCATCGTCCGGGGCGAGGGCGAGCGGTACCAGGAGATCCATCCGCCGACCCCGGTCCGGCTGGAGCTGCGGGAGCTGACCGGGGCGGATCCGGCGGCGCGCGAGCGGGCGGTGGAGGACCTGATCACCGAGGTGGAGTCGGGCACCATCAGCGCGCGGGAACTCCCGCTGCTGAAGGCCACCCTGCTCCGCTTCGACGAGGAGGACGCGGTCCTGGCCCTCGTCGTGCACCACACGGCGGCCGACGGCTGGTCGGTGCGGCTGATCATCCGCGATCTCGCCGTCCGCTACGCCGAGCGCCGCGGGCACACCCAGCCCGAGCTGCCGGTGGCCCTGCCGTACCGCGAGTTCTCGGCGTGGCAGCGGGAGTACGCGGCGGATCCGGCGCTGGAGGAGTCGCGCGCCTTCTGGCGGGAGCAGCTGGCCGGCGCCGAGATCTACTCGGTGGCCACCGACCGGCCGAAGTCGGCCGGCCTGCCGGAGTCCACCGCCATCCACCGCTTCACCGTCGACGCCGAACTGACCGCGCGGGCGGTGGAGATCGGCCGGGCGCTGCGCAGCACGCCGTTCATGGTGCTGATGGGCGCGTTCGCGGTGATGGTCGCGCGCTCCTCCGGAACGACCCGGGTGGTGGTGCCGACCTTCTCGCCGGGCCGCGGCGAGGACCGCTTCCACCACACGGTCGGGCCGTTCTTCAACTTCCTCCCGCTGTGCACCGAGCTCGCCGGGTCGCGCGACTTCGCCGAGGTGGTCGCCCGGATCCGCACCACCAGCCTGGAGGCGTACGCCCACGACATCCCGTTCGGGCAGATCCTCGGCCAGGCACCGGAGTTGATGCTGCCGACGCTGGAGGACGGCCGGGCGGCCTGTGTCTTCCAGGTCTTCCCGTTCCCGTTCCTGCTGGACGGGGAGCTGATCGGGGACCTGGAGTACACCGAGGTGCGGCGCCGGCTCACCTCGCAGCCGGTGGGCTCGGACGTGCCCAACGGCGCGCTGTGGACGCTCAACCTCGACCCGGCCGGGGACGTGGTGGCGGGCATCCAGTACAACAGCAACCTCTACGACGAGAGCTCGGTGGCGGAGCAGGTGGACCGCTTCCGCGAGGTGCTGCGGGAGCTGGTCGGCGCGCCGGACGCGCCCCTGGACCTCCGTACCGAGCGTTCCTGAACCACTGGGGCCGACGGTCCCCGCCGCGTGC